>NZ_RZRP01000084.1:0-12539 GCF_003997795.1 Mesorhizobium sp. M7A.F.Ca.US.005.03.2.1
GGAAAACGAATCCGGGTTAACAGGCTTCGGAGCCTTTGCCGGCGCGTGGGCCGACGAAGCGTAAAACAAAAAACCCGCCTGTTCGGCGGGTCACTGGCGCAAATCAGCACCATGGATGAAAATGTACCTTAGCTGAGGGCAGGGAGTCAAGAAAAAATTCCTATCATTAAAAAACTTTCGGCACAAAAGCTGCCAACACCGCCGAACTGACTGTCGCCGCCAGGCCTTTGTTCAGCTGAGTTCGGCAGGCCGTGTCGTAAGCAGTCGTCCGGATTAGGCAGCAGATGAGTTGTCCGATTTGTCTGCCGGCTGGTTGAGACGGGCGGCACCCCGACGCGCGTGCTCTTCCCCAGGCGCGGCAAATGGGCCAGACTTGGGCGACGGGTTGCGATGTCCAGTCACCGGGAGGGGTCGTCCATGAATTTCGTGTTCTTCTCGCCGCATTTTCCCGCCAATGGCGCGGATTTCTGCGACCGTTTGAAGAAGGCCGGGGCCAGGGTGCTCGGTATCGGCGACGCGCCCTATGACGCGCTCGACGCCAAGCTGAAGGCGGCGCTCAGCGAGTACTACCGTGTCGCCGACATGGAGGACTATGATCCGGTGTTCCGGGCAATGGGGCATTTCATCCACAAGTGGGGCCGCATCGACCGCTTTGAATCGCTCAACGAACACTGGCTGGAGCTGGAAGCCAACATCCGCACCGATTTCAACATCTACGGCACCAAGCTCGATTTCGTGAAGAACCTGAAGCGCAAGAGCCGCATGCGTGCCTTCTTCCGCAAGAGCGGCGTCGACACCATCGCGCAGCGCAAATGTTCCGACCGCGCCGGGGCCATGACCTTCATCCGGCGCGTTGGCTATCCGGTGGTGGTCAAGCCCGACAGCGGTTCCGGCGCATCGAACACCTTCAAGATCTCCAACGCCAAGGAGCTCGACCAGTTCTTCCGGGACAAGCCCGAGGACGTGACCTTCGTCATGGAGCAGTTCATCGAGGGGCTGGTGGTGACCTATGACGGGCTGGTCAACCGCGACGGCGAGGTGGTGCTGGCGGCCAGCCACCGCTACGACCAGAGCGTCATGGAGGTGGTCAACAAGGACCGCCACATGAGCTATACCTGCTTTCCCAGGATCAACCCGGCGGTCGAGGAGGCCGGTCGAAAGATCCTGAAAGCATTCGACGTGCGGGAACGCTTCTTCCACATCGAGCTGTTCGAGACCAAGGACGACCGTGTCATCGCGCTGGAGGTCAACATGCGCCCGCCCGGCGCGTGGATGACCGATGCGATCAACTATACGTTCGACATCGATGTCTATGCGGCGTGGGCCGACATGGTGGTCAGGGATGCCGCCGGCGGCCCTTACGAGGGCAAATATTTCACCGCCTATGCCAGCCGCAAGCGACGCCTCCACTATTTGCACAGCCATGAGGACGTGCTAGCCGCGCACCGCGACAAGATCGTCCACCATCAGGCCATCGAAGAGGTTTTCAGCCGCGCCATGGGAAATTACGCCTACCAGATGCGCTCGAAAGACGAAGCAGCGCTGCGCGAAGCGGTCGCGTACATCCACGCGGAAAAGGCGTGAGGCGATGGACATTTCCTATCACAAGAATTTCTCGAGCCAACTCGGCCGCGACATGGAATACAAGCGCTACGGCCATGCCGGCCGGCCGGTGGTGGTGTTTCCGACCTCGCAGGGCCGGTTCTACCAGTTCGAGGATTCCGGCGGGGTGGGCGCACTGGCCGAATTCATCGACACCGGCCGCATCCAGCTGTTCACGGTCGACGGCGTCGATTCGGAATCCTTCTTCGACAAGCATGCCGACGCGGCTCATCGCATTGCCCGCCACGAGGCCTATTTCCGCTATGTGCGCGAGGAAGCGCTGCCGGACTTCCTGTCCACGGCCGAGCAGGCCAATGGCGGGCGCAAGCTGAAGCCGCTGTTCTCGGGCTGTTCGATGGGCGGCTATCACTCCTCGAACTTCGTCTTCCGCTTTCCCGAACTCGCCAGCGGCGTCATCGCGCTGTCGGGCGTCTATTCGGCCCGCGATTTTTTCGGCAGGGCGCTCGAGGGCGACATTTTCTACAACTCGCCGCTGGACTATCTGCCCGGCATCGTCGATCCCAAACTGCTGGCCCGGCTGAAGACGCTCAGGCTGATCTTCTGCTGCGGGCAGGGCGCGTGGGAAGAGCGGATGCTGGTCGAGACGCGCAGGTTGGAACAGATCCTGCGCGACAAATCCATTCCCGCCTGGGTCGATTATTGGGGCGGCGATGTCAGCCACGACTGGCCGTGGTGGCACAAGCAACTGGTCTATTTCTTCGGCCGTTGGCTGGATGAGGACCTGATGCACAGGCTGGATTGATAGCGAGGCCCGTCCGCTGACGGCTACCCTTTCTGGCATGCCGGCAGGGCGGCGGTTTCGCGCTCGGAAGCCGATACGCGACGCAGGCCAAGGAAGACGACAAGGGCGGTGACGACGGTGATCGCCGCCAACACGATCAGCAGCCTGTCGAACGCCGTCTCGTAGGCCTGGACCAGAACAATGGCTCCGGCTTGGGGCAAATGTTGTGCTGCTTCGCCGAGATTGCCGGTCACCAGCAACTGGGCTGCCGCCGCTGCGTCCGTCGAAGATGCCATTCCTTGTGCGGCGAGCTGCGCGGCGGCAAAGCCGGAAAGCGTCGCCATGACGATCGCCAGCGCCACACCCTCGCAGGCGACGCGGGTGGTGTTGAAGATGCCGACCGCCATGCCGGCGCGCTCCCTTGGCACGACGCTGACCGCAAGCCCGTCCATCAATCCCCAGGGCAGAGCGATGCCGACGCCGATCAGCATCAGCGGCGCCATCAGCGCACTATCGACCGGTGGTGTCAGGCTCAGCCAGACAAGCCCGGCGGCAGCGACGAGCAGGCCGACGCCGCAGATGGTGGCCGGTGCGATCCAGCGCGCCAGCTGGCCGGCGAGCATCGGCAGGATCAGCAGCGGACCTGAGAGGCAGATCATCAATTGCCCGGCCTTGATCTCGTTCATCCCTTCGATGCCGATGAAACGGATCGGCAACAGGACGAGCAGGACGACGAAGGCGTAAGCGGGTGCCGCAGCCAGGAACTGGACGCCGACGAAGCGGGGGTAGGCAAACAGCGTGAGATCGAGCATCGGCCGTTGTGCTTGCCGCTCGACAACGACGAAGGCGACAAAACAGATGATAGAAGCGGCCAGAAGCGTGACGACGAGGGGATCAGCCCAGCCGCTCTGCGGCGCCTGGAGCACGCCATAGGTCAGCGACGCCAGCGCGATCGTGAAGGTGCCGGCTCCCGCCCAGTCGAGGCCCGTCGCATCCGGGTCGCGCGATTCCCTGATGGTGCGCAGGCCGAGCATGGCGGCGGCAATCGCGAGTGCCACAACCAGAAGAAAGATCGACCGCCAGCCGAATGCGGAGATGAGCAGGCCCGACGCGATCGGGCCGAAGGCGAGGCCGATGCCGAAACTGGTGCCGAGGAAGCTGAAGGCGCGCAGCCGCAATGGCCCTTCGAATTCCTGGGCGAGTGCCGAGGCGCCGCCAGCGAAGGCGGCCGCACTGCCGATCCCCTGCACGGCCCGGAAGATGTCGAACCAGATGATGTCCGGCGCCAGCATCGCGCCCAGTGATGCCAGGATATAGAGGGAGAGGCCGACGAGGAAGAGGCGCTTGCGGCCGTGGTTGTCGGCCAGGGCGCCCGACGCCATCAGGGTGGCGCCGAAGGTCAGCATGAAGGCGTTGGTCACCCAGTTGAGCTCGATGGGACTGCCGCTGAGATCGGCCGCGATGCGCGACAGAGCGACGGCCGGACCGGTGAAGGTCAATGGCATCGTCATCGCGGCAAGGCACACGGACAAGAGCACGAGCCATCTCTCGGCAGAGCCGGTTGTGGTCCTGGAAGTCATGGATTTTCCTATCTGAAACAGCACTCGCCGGTGGGCCGCGATTGCGGAGCCGGTCGTGATGACAAGATAGGTCGTCGGCATTTCAGGAAAAATGGTGTTATATCTCCTGGTATATCGGACTGAAACGCTCGAATGGAATGACACGATGGATCGTCTCAACGGGCTCCTGGCCTTTGCCCGCACCGCCGAATTCGGCAATTTCGTCGCTGCCGGACGGGCGCTTGGCATCTCGCTTCCGCTGTCGGCAAAAGTGTCGCCCGGCTTGAGCAGGAACTCGGCGTGCGGCTCCTGCAGCGCAGCACGCGGCGCATTGGCCTGACGGAAGAGGGCAAGCTGTTCAACGAGCGGGTGCGCCGCATCCTCGACGACATCGACGATGCCGAGGCGATGCTGTCGCGGACACGGGAAACACCGCGTGGGCGGCTGCGCATATCCACCCCGATCGTCACCTATCATCTGTTGCTGCCGGTGCTGTCGGAGTTCATGGCCCGCTATCCCGAGATCGAGCTCGATATCGATTTCAACGACCGGATCGTCGACGTCATCGACGAGGGCATCGATGTCGCGATCCGCAGCGGCGAGCTGCCTGATTCGCGCCTCGTGTCGAGACCCGTTGCGCCCTTCCGCATGCTGCTGTGCGCGGCGCCCTCCTACCTCGAGCGCCATGGCACACCCGGCGAGCCGGCGGATCTCATCAGGCATTTCGGCATAAACTTCCGCTTCCTCAACAGCGGCAGGCTGCTGGAGTGGCCGTTCATAACCGGAAGCGCTGAACCGCAGATCCGCTCGATGCTGACCTGCAACAACATGGAAGCATTGAAGGGCGCCACGATCGCCGGCCTCGGCATCGCCTGCATGCCGGATTTCCTGGTGCGTGAGGCGCTGCACGAAGACAGGCTGCGTACCGTTCTCGACGGTCATGTCGACGGCCGTGGCCAGTTCCGGATGCTGTGGCCTTCCAACCGCCATTTGTCGCCGAAGGTGCGCGTGTTCGTCGATTTCCTTCCCGATCGCCTTGCGGCGCGCTAGGCGTTCATCGCATAATATGACAGTGATAGTCATGTTTGTGTGGAAGCGCTTGAGCGGCTGTGGCATGCCGCTGACCGCGGGGGCGCTGCGGCGCTTGCCCCGAACTGTTGCATAGGACTTGAATGATGGACCAATTGAGCGCGCAAACCCGGATCAGCGACGCGGCGATCAGGTCGGTGATGGACCGGCTGCGCGCCGAGCACAGCGAATTCGAGATCGACACCGGCGTCGCCGACCAATGGGAGCTTCGCCTCTATTATGGTTCGTTGAGCGCCACGCTCGATAATGAAAGCGTACTGATCCGCGTCGCGGCGTCCGACGAAACCTGCCTGTCCTACATGAAGATGACGGTTGCCGGCCATGTCGCCGAACATCTCGGCACGACCAGGGGCATCCATTGGCAAGGCGACGGCATTGACGCCGGCATGCCGGTCTTCTTCCGCGAGATCACGGTGATGTCGTCGACGCGGTTCTCGGCGCATATGCAGCGTCTGCGCTTCGCCGGTAAGGATCTCGGCCGGTTTAGCCATGGCGGCCTGCACATACGGCTGCTGCTGCCGCCGGCTGGCCGCCAGCCGCTCTGGCCGTCGATGGGTGCCGATGGCTTGATTGTCTGGCCTTCGGGCGACGATGCGCTTGCCGTGCGGGTCTACACGATCCGGGCGCTGGATGCCGCAAGCGGCTGGCTCGATGTCGATTTCGTGCTGCACCCCGGCCAGGAGACGCCCGCCGCCAGCTTCGCGCAAAATGCACGGGCGGGAGATGTCATCGGCATGATCGGACCCGGTGGCGGCGACGCTCCGGTGGCGCAGACCTTGCTTCTGCTCGGCGACGACACAGCACTTCCCGCCATAGGCAGGATTCTGGAAGATCTGCCGCCGTCAACACGCGCTGAGGCGCTGATCGAGATCGATGGGCCGGACGACCGGATGGCGCTGGCGCAAGGGGATAATATCGACATCACCTGGCTTTACCGGCACGGCCGCGAGGCCGGCACCGCGGGCCTGTTGTCCGCCGCCTTGCGCGAGCGCAAGCACATGGCGCTTGCCGACGGCCTGTACGTCTGGGTCGGTTGCGAATTTGGCGATTTCCGGGAGATCCGCAAGATCGTGCGTAAACAGTGGGGCCTGCCGCGCGACCGCCACCTGGTTACGGCCTACTGGCGCCGGGACGCGCACAGCGTGGGCGAGGGCGGCGAGGACTAGCCGCTGCCTATTGCCTGACGCCTCTCGCCACCAGCCGCGCCACGCTCGGGCCAACCAGCAGCACGATCAGGAAGCGCACCGATTGCAGCGCCATGACGAAAGAGATGTCGACGTTCTGCGCTGCTGCAGCGATGATGGCGATGCTGTCCATGCCGCCGGGGCTGGTCGCCAGATAGGCGGTCAGCGGATCGATGCCCAGGAGATGGCTGATCATGAAGGCAAGGCCGCCGCAAAAGGCGATCAAGGCCACGATCGAGGCGATGATCTGCGGCAAGGCGTGCGCCGCATGGCGCAGGATCGCCCTTGTGAAGTTCAGGCCGATCGACCAGCCGACCATGGCGTAGCTGACGGCCAGCAGCCATTGCGGCAATTGCATTTCCACGCCCAAGCCGAGATGGACGACGGTGCCGAAGATGAAGGTGCCGAGGAAGAAGGGCGAGGGCAGTCGGCACAACTTTCCCGCCAGGCCGCCTACGACCGCGATGCCGATGGTGGCGGCGAAGGCTTGGGCATCGATCGGCGGAAACCAGACGATGGCGGGGATTTCGACCTCAGACGTGTCGACCCACATCTTGGCAACGAGTGCCGCCGTCATCGAGACGAAGATGACGCGCAGATATTGCATGAAAGCGACGAGCCGCTGATCGGCGCCGAAGGCACCCGCCATCAGCACCATGGCGGTGGCCGCACCCGGCGACGAGCCCCAGACGGCGGTGGTGCCGGGCAGGATGCGCCAGCGGCTGATCAGCCAGCCGAGCAGGCTGGAGGCTGTGACGGTGGCCACCACGACGCCAAGAAACAGCGGCCATTCCTTGTAGAAGACCGGAAAGATGTCGGCCGAGATCGACGCCGCGACGAGGCAGCCGACGATCGCCTGGGCGGCGCCGAACAGAAGACGCGGCACGCGCACCGTGGCGCCATTGGTGCCGGCGACGATGGCGGCCAGCATCGGCCCGATCAGCAGCGCCGCCGGCAGGGCGGCGAGTTCCAGCGCGCCGGCAAACAGCAAGGAAACAACCAGCAGGGCAAGCCACTGCCAGAGCCTGCGCATCCGCGCCATGCGCTCGAGTGTGGGCAGGTCCGGGGAGGGCTGCTCGGCCGAGGAATCCATGTTTCGCTCTTAGACCCGCAGGGCGAAAAATGCGAACCGCGATTCACAGAAAAATGATTGTTTCACCAGCCCAGGTGTCGAGTAACAGGTCTCACAAGCCGGCGTTGAACCGTTGCTCGATCTCATTGCGACCCGTGCGGTCGAAATCGTCGGGGACGGAAAACTGGCCGGCCATAAAACCGACCCGTCGCGCCTGCAGCGCCGGCTGTTCGATCGGCACGATTCTGGCCAACGGCTTGCCGGCTTTGGCAATAACAAACGACTCGCCTTGGGCTGCACGTCTCACAAGGCGCGACAGATGAGCTTTCGCATCGCGAATGTTTACTGTCTGCGTCAAAGATTGCTCCTCAAAATTGGCATCGAACTCACCCCGTCTTGCTGTCGGCTAGGCCGAAGCCGCCGACGGGGTGGGTCTCGACCTGGAATTCGAAGCCGGCGATGAACGGCCGCGCCTTGGCGATCGCCGCCTGGACTTCGGGAAGCTGCAGCGAGGCCTTGTGGCTTTCGGCGTCGGTCCACACTTCGGTGACCCAGATCGCGTCGGCATCGGCGGGATCGCGGGCGATGATATAGCTCAGGCAGCCCGGCAGGGCGCCGGTGCTGGCGCGCAGGAGGTCCATGACCGCGTCGCGCTGGCCGCGCGACGCCCGCATCTTGCCGATCAGTCCGTACATTCCGTTGTCTCCCTTTGAGGTTTTCGACAAGAGCGTGCAGATCGCCAGTATGCCGATAGCCGTTCAAGGCATCAACTGGCCGCCATTCACCTCGATCACCTGGCCGGTGATGTAGCCGCTGAGAAGGTCGGAAGAGAGGAACAGATAGGCGCCGACGCAATCCTGCGCCGTGCCGGCGCGTCCCTGCGGAATGGTGGCGACCATGCCCTTGATCTGCTCGTCGGTCGAATAGCGCTCGTGGAACGGGGTGAGAATTGTGCCGGGCGCCACCGCGTTGACGCGGATGCCGAAGCCGATCAGCTCCTTGGCCATGCCACGCGTCACATTGGAGACGAAGGCCTTGGCCGAGCCGTAAAGCCCGGCGCCGCCGCCCGCACCATTGCGGGCGGCGATCGACGAGGTGTTGACGATGAAGCCGCCCTGTTTCTTCAGCCACGGGATCGCCTTGCGCGAAGCAGTCAGCACCGAACGGGCGTTGAGGTCCATCACCGCATCGTAATGCGCCTCGGTCTGCTCGGCATAGGGGATGCGGCCGAGCATGCCGCCGGCATTGTTGACCAGCCCGTCGAGGCGGCCGAAATATTGCGCACTGTCCTCGACGACGCGCTCGACATCGGCGGCAACGGAGAAATCGCCCTGGACGAGAAACACCTCGCCGCCCTTGTCGGCAATCGTCAGGCCGAGCTTCTCGGCGGCGTCGCGGCTCGAGTTATAATGCAACGCCACCTTGCATTTCTGCGCTGCATAGGCCAGCGCGAGCGCCGCCCCGATGCCGGTCGATGCACCGGTAACCAGCACTGCCTTGCCGGCAAGATCGGGTATGCTGAGTGTGGTGGCTGGCACGGTTCTTCCTCCGGGATGTCTGCCTGCCCTTCGTAGGCCCTTGCCACCCCGGTGTTCAAGCCTTGGAGCAATTCAAGGAAAAGTGTGAGCGCTTTCCCCGGGGGATTTGCGTCAAACAAACCGCTCTACGGACGCAGATAGGCGTAACCCTGGCCTTGCAGTTCGGCGAGTTTGACGACGCCGCCCTTGTCGGCGGCATGAAATCCGGCGAGCAGGTCGGGGAGTGTAATGTCCATGCCGTGCATGGTGTTGGCGCAGGCGTGGGGTTCCAGTCCCTGCTGCACCAGGCCGGCGAAGCGCCCGGAAATCGCGGCCGATATGCCTTTCGACTTGAAGGCCGCGAGCGCGGGACCATGCACGACCAGCACGATGTCGACCTTGCCGCCGGTGCCTTCATAATGGTTCTTGATGTTGCCGAGCACGAAATTGACCTTGTCGCTGTCGCTCAAGTGGTAGGCGACTTTTTGCCTTGTGGGCTCGGTGGCGGCTGCCTGTGCTGCCCGCAGACCGAGAAGCGTTCCGGTTCCGGCAAGAACCGTGCGGAACATATCGCGCCGGCGCATGGCATCATCCTCCGCTTGGCGGCTGACCGCGAATTGCGTGACTCCAGCCGCAATACTAGCATAAATTGCCGTTGCGTCCTTTCGATGCGGAGGAGAGGTCACATGGCGTTGAAGGAATGGGCGTTTGGGTTGGGGGAATGGAAGACGGTTGCCGGCGCCGGGTTTTGCGCCGTGCTGCTCGGCGCGCTTGCCGGATCGGCCTCCGCCGACGATGCGCTGAAGCTTACCGAACTCAGTCCGAACGGCGCTGATGCCTGTTTCGGCCGCGTCTATGATGCGGCGCATCTCAAGGCGCACCCGAAGCAGAAGGTGGCGCGGATCTTCTTCTACTACGGCCATGATCCGGTCAGCCGGCCGAACGAGGAGCCGACCGGGAATTCCGACACGTCCTACAATGCCTTCATCGCCACCACGGTGCGCGGCGCCAAGTCGCCTGAATGGGCCGGCGGCTGGTGCAATCATGCTTCCGAGGACGGCAAGACGGGCCCGGTCCATTGCGGCATGGAATGCGACCGGACGCTTGCGTCGCTGAAGGTCGATGACAAGGGTCGGCTGTTCCTCTCGGATCTGCAGCCCGACATCTATCTCGATGCCGGATCAGAAGAGGAGCTTGGCGCAGCGGAATATGACAGGCAGGCGCTCGGCTCGGAGGATGACAATTTCCGCCTCGACCCGATGCCGGCAGCGACCTGCCAGGCGGAGTTCGCGCGCATCGATCCAGTCGCCGCTGCGCTCGGAGCTCCGTTGCGCGAGCGGCTGAAGCCGGACCAGGCGTTCTGCTACGGGCGCGACTACGATGCAGCGCATCTCGGCTCGCACCCCGATCAACTCACCCAGTCGATCCGGGTTTTCCGCGGCAAGGTAGAACTGGCGTCCTTCGCCTCGGGCGGTGACACCGCCAATTGGCCAGACGGCGCCGACATTGCCGTTACCGTCACCACACGGCAGAAATCGGCTAAGGTGACGCAGACCTATTCCTGCCAGGGCGAAGCCGACCAGTGGCGCTGCGCGGCCAGCACGAAGATGAGCGATTTCTCCTGCGACATCGCGCAGAAGGAGATTTTCCTCAAGCGTGGCGCCAACGGCACGATGATGCTGGCCAACCCAAACAGCGCGCTTGCAATCGTCGACCTGTGTTCGAAGGCGGACGCCGGAAAGACGAAATCCGACGACAAGGTCTATCGGCTGAAGCCAATGCCGCAATCGGCCTGCTCGCCCTGAGCTCGGACTTGTCTACGTCGCCATGAAGGGATATATCTTTGCTATATCTCATTTGAGGATAGCGTGATGGACAAGGCGAAAGTGTTCTGGTCGGGCCGGTCACAAGCTGTGCGTCTGCCCAAGGAGTTCCGTTTCGAAACAGATGAGGTTTCGATCCGCCGTCACGGGCAAACCGTCATTCTGGAACCGCTTGCGCAGGACTGGGCGTGGCTAGACCAAGTGATCGGACCGCTTGATAACGATTTCGCCGAGGCGGCGCTCGAACGTCAAGACGGGCAGGATCGACCTGCCTTGGATGACGTTTTCAAGTGATCTACCTGCTCGACACCAATGCCGTCATCGCGGTCATCAAGGGCGACGCGGGTCTGTTGGCGCTGCTAAAACGGCACAGGCCGCAGGACTATGCCCTCTCTGCGATCGTCGCGCACGAACTGCACTATGGTGCTGAAAAGAGCCAGCGAAGGGCTGAAAATTTGGCGCGCATCGAAGCTCTGCAGTTCCCGGTGCTCGAATTCGACCGAGAAGACGCAAGACATGCTGGGGAGATTCGGGCAACGCTTGCGACGTTAGGAACTCCGATCGGTCCCTACGATGCGTTGATCGGTGGGCAAGCGCGCGCTCGGAACCTTGCGCTGATGACCCGTAATGTCCGGGAATTCGAGCGGATCAAAGATCTCTCAATCGAGACCTGGTGAACCGCCTCATGCGAACGGCACGGCCGTGGTGCCCTTGGGCAGCTTGGCCTCGTCGTCGGGCTCGACATGGATGGTGACGCGCACCGAGGGGATTTCGGCCTTCAGCGCATCCTCGATGCGGTCGCAGATGACATGGCTGGCGCCGACCGACATGTGTGCGTCGACGACCAGATGAAACTCGATGAAGGTGGCGCGGCCGGCGATGCGCGTCTTGAGGTCGTGCACTTCAAGTGCGCCCTTGCAGTTGGCCGAGATGACGTCGCGGATGCGCATGTGCTCCTGGGTGTCGACGGCGCGGTCCATCAGCCCGTTCATCGACGAGCCGATGACATGCCAGCCCTGCCACAGGATGTTCAAAGCCACGAGGACGGCAAGTGCGGGGTCAAGGATCTGCCAACCGGTCAGGATCGCCCCGACCAGGCCGCCGAAGACCCCGATCGAGGTCACCACGTCGGTCATGATGTGGTTGCCGTCGGCGACCAGTGCCGGTGATTTCTCCGCCCTGCCGGCGCGGATCAGCGTCCAGGCCCAGAAGGCGTTGATAGTCGTGGCAACGCCGTTGACCGCAAGACCTTCCCAAGGCTGTTCCAAGGGTGACGGAGTCTGCCAGGAGCGCCAGACCTCGTTGAGGATCAATAGCGCGGCAAGCACGATCAACACGCCTTCCAGCACTGCCGAGAAATACTCGGCCTTGTGATGGCCGAAGGGATGATCCTGGTCGGCCGGCTTGTGGCTGATCTGGATCGCCCAGAAGGCGGCGACCGAGGCGATGACGTTGACGATCGATTCCAGTGCGTCCGAATAGAGTGCGACTGAGCCGGTGACGTACCAGGCGGCAGCTTTCAGCGCGAGCACGACAAAGGCGACGATAATCGACCAGAAGGCGAGGTTCGCGACCTTGCGCTTCGCGGCCGCCTTGGCCGCGATCGCCATCGTGTTCTCGGCTTCGGCCATGATCGTCAGGCGGCCTTTTCCTTGGCCTTGCGCGGCAGGTGGGCGACGATGTTCTCGATGATGCGCATGCCGGCATTGTGCCCGAGCGTCATGATCGATTCCGGGTGGAATTGCACTGCGGCGATCGGCTCCTTGCGGTGCTCGAAGGCCATGATGACGCCGTCCTCGGTCTCGGCCGTGACGATGAAATCGTCGGGCAGCCGCACCGGATCGGCAAAGATCGAGTGGTAGCGGCCGACGGTGACTTCCTTGGGCAGGCCCGAGAAGATGATGCCGGGCTTGGAGACGCGGATGCGCGACGGCTTGCCGTGCATCGGTAT
>NZ_RZRP01000850.1:0-2674 GCF_003997795.1 Mesorhizobium sp. M7A.F.Ca.US.005.03.2.1
TCTCAGCATCGCGCAGAACCTGATGCTGCCGAAAATGCCCAGAGGCATGCTCGGCCTCGCTTCACACAGCGCGGCCATGGCCTGCGCCGGCAAGACCCTGCAGGACTACGGTCTCGCGCATTTCGATCCGGACGCGTCGGTCGGTGTGCTCTCATTGTCGGATCGTCAGCGGCTCGAAATCGTCCGTGCCTTCAGCCATGCGTCGAAACTGCTGATCCTGGACGAGCCGACGGCAGCGCTGGCCGACGTCGAATGGCTGTTCGATCTCGTGCGCCGGCAAAAGACTCTGCAGACCGCCATCCTCTACATTTCCCATCGCCTCGGCGAAGTGCGTACTTTGTGCTCACGCGCCACCATCCTGCGCAACGGCCGCAGCATCGGCACCGTCGAGCTTTCGGGCGCCTCGGATGACAACATCTTCGAGATGATGGTGGGCCGCAGCGCGCGTCAAACGATCAACGCGTTGCCGGCAGCCGGTGACGGCGCGCCCATCGCGCTCTGCATCAAGAGCCTCTCGGGCGGCATCCTGAACGATGTATCGTTCAATGTCAGGCGCGGCGAGATCGTCGGCATTGCCGCGCTCGAAGGGCAGGGCCAGCGCGACCTGTTCAGGACGCTGATCGGTCTTGGCAAGGCGAAGGGCGGAAGCATCGAAATCGACGGCGTGGGCGCACAGATCGGCAGCCCGAGCGCCGCGCTCCAGTGTGGTAACGGCCTTGCCTACCTGCCTGAGGATCGCAAGTCGGAGGGCATCCTCGCCGGCCTTACCACCGCCAGCAACATGGTGCTGCCGATCATCTCCCGCATCGCGCAGGGCGGCATCGTCTGGCCGGCCGTCGAGCGCCGCGCCGCGCAAGAAACAGCCAAGGCGGTCGACCTGCAGGAGCGCTACCTGCATTTCAAGATCGAGGAGCTTTCCGGCGGCAACCAGCAAAAGGCCCTTCTGGCGCGCGTCATCATGACCGGCGCGCGCACTTTGCTGCTCTTCGATCCGACGCGCGGGGTCGATGTCGGAACCAAACAGTCGATCTACGAGGCGATCCGCAAGTTCACCGCCGATGGTGGTTCGGTGCTGTTTTATTCGTCCGAACTGCCGGAACTGGTCCACCTCGCGCATCGTTGCATTGTGCTCTATGGCGGCCGCATCTTCGCCGAATACCAGGGCGAGGCTATCGACGAGCAGGCCATTGTCGGCGCGCTGATCGGCCATGCCCGGGGCACGATGAAGGGGGTGGCCGCATGAGCGCGATCTCGGCAAGTCCCGCGCCGCGCCGCTCGGTTTTCCGGCGCGCCGTCGTCAGCGGCACCGGCATCGTCGCACTGATCTACATTCTGCTCTACGCGCTCTATGCGTTCTGGCAGCCCGATGCGCTGTCGGTCTATACGTTCACCGACCTCGTCAACAATTCGACGCCGCTGGCACTAGCGGCTGCGGGCGAGACGCTGGTCGTCATCAGCCGCGGCTTTGACTTGTCCGTCGCCGGCGTCGTCTCGCTGACCAACGTGCTGATGGCCGTCTATCCGCTCGATGGCCCCGGTGGAGCTTTGGTCAGCCTGCTGATGTGCTGCGCGATCGGAGCCTTCGTCGGCTTGATCAACGGCATTCTGGTTGCCAGGATCGGACTCCAGACCATCGCGGCGACACTCGGCACGATGATCATTTGCCAGGGACTGGCGCTCGTCATTCTCGACGCGCCCGGCGGCATGATCGCCGACTTCGTCAGCTACACCCTGACCGACACGCTTTTCGGCGCCGTTCCGACTGCCGGCCTGTTCCTGGTTGCCGTCGTCTTGCTGTGGCTGGCCTTCCGGCGAACCAACACCGGCATCGGCCTTTATGCGATTGGCGCCGACGAACAGTCGGCCCGCTTCTCCGGCGTGGCTGTCTCAGGCGTCCGCATCACCGCCTTCATCGGTGCGGGCATGCTCTACGGTGTCGCCGGCTTCATGCTGAGCGCTCAGACCGCGACCGGCAATCCGACGGCGGGCACGCCATTCCTGATGCTTACCTTTGCCGCTGTGGCGCTCGGCGGCACCCCGCTCAGCGGTGGCCGCGGCAGCCTCGTCGGATCGATCCTCGGTGCCGGCACGCTCATGCTTTTGCAGAAGGTGCTGTTCTCGGGCGGGGTCTCGTCTTTCTACACCGGTATCTTCCAAGGCTTGGTACTGGTGCTTGCGATCGTTTTCGGCAACGCGGTGGCGCGTCTGCTCAAGAAGGACGAAGTCCAGTGAACGCGCATAAGGACGTAGCGATGCCTTTCGATGCCTCTTCCGACCAGCGCGGCAGGCAGAAACTCGACCGGGAAACGGTGAACACGCTTGTCGTGTTCGGGCTGAGCATCGTGCTCGTGTTGTGCTCGCGCTTCATCAGCCCGGCGCTCGGCTCCTGGAGCCAGGTGCTCACGGTGCTGATCCTTGCGTCCTTCCTGATCATCCTTTCCTTCGGGCAAGGGCTTGTCATCCTGGTCGGCGGACTGGATCTGTCGATCCCTGCCCTCATCACGCTCGGCGGCGTCCTGACGACGACCTGGATCGGCACGGGCAACGCCGGCATCTGGTACATGCTGCCGGCCATTCTGGTCATCTGCGCGCTCGTCGGCGCGGTGAGCGGCATCGGCATCGTCTGGCTGAAGGTGCCGCCATTCATTATGACGATGGCGACGTCGATCTTCGT
>NZ_RZRP01000851.1:0-2673 GCF_003997795.1 Mesorhizobium sp. M7A.F.Ca.US.005.03.2.1
GCGGGGTTTCGAGGCCCCAGCTGTCGCCCATGGCCGCGTTGCTGGCCAGCATCGTGTCGTAGAGCGGCGTCGTCTGCGCCGGACGTGCCGCCGGCAGTTCCTCATTGGGGAAGCGGATGGAGAAGCGGCGCGAATAGTTTTCCCGCACCTTGGCGTTGGTGTAGCGCAGGCCGGCCCATTCACCGAAGCGTGTAACATCCATGCCCCAGACATCGAAGCCAGGATCGCCATGCACCATCCAGTTCGACAGCGCCAGACCGACGCCGCCGCCTTGGCTGAAGCCGGCCATCACGGCGCAGGCGCACCAGAAATTGGTCAGGCCCTGCACCGGGCCGACCAGCGGGTTGCCGTCCAGTGCGAAGGTGAAGGGGCCGTTGATGATCTGCTTGATGCCGGCCTTCTCGATGCCGGGGAAATGCTTGAAGCCGATTTCCAGCGACGGCGCGATGCGGTCGAGGTCGGGGGGCAGCAATTCATGGCCGAAATCCCACGGCGTGTTGACCGGCGACCATGGCTTACAGGCTTTTTCATAGGTGCCGAGCAGGATGCCGTTGCGCTCCTGGCGGGTGTAGATCTCGCCCTTGAAGTCGAGCACGCCGATCATTTCGCGGCCGGTCGACTTGTTGAATTCCTCGACCTCCGGCATCGGCTCGGTGAGCAGATACATGTGCTCCATGGCAAGAACCGGCAGCTCGACGCCGACCATGCGGCCGATCTCGCGCGCCCACAGGCCGCCGCAGTTGACGACATGCTCGGCCTTCACCGTGCCCTGTTCGGTGACGACATTCCAGGTGCCGTCGACCTCCTGCGTCAATTCCACGACGCGGTTGCGCAGCACGATCTCGGCGCCGAGTTTTTTCGCCGCCTTTGAATAGGCGATGGTGGTGCCGGACGGGTCGAGATGGCCTTCGACCGGATCCCACATGGCGCCGACGAAATTGGTCTCGTCCATCAGCGGGAACATCGCCTTGGCTTCGGAAGGGGTGATCAGCTCTGTGTCCATGCCGAGATAGCGGCCCTTGGCGTGGGCAAGGCGCAGGAAGTCCATGCGCTCGGGCGTATCGGCCATCATCACGCCGCCGGTCAAATGCAGCGAGCAGGACTGGCCGGATATCTCCTCGATCTCCTTGTAGAGCTGCACCGTATAGGCCTGCAGCTTGGCGACGTTGGGGTCGCCGTTCAGCGTGTGGAAGCCGCCCGCCGCGTGCCAGGACGAGCCGGATGTGAGTTCAGAGCGCTCGATCAGCATGATGTCGGTCCAGCCGGCCTTGGCCAGGTGGTAGAGAACCGAGCAGCCGACGACGCCGCCGCCGATGACAACCGCTTTTACGTGAGATTTCATCAAGATAGGTCCGCTTTTGGAGAGATTGAATCGGGGGAGTGGGGCGTGCCTGTTTCGCGACGGCTGCGTGTTTCGTGAATGGCTTCCCCCACTCCGTCGCTGCTTCGCAGCGCCACCTCTCTCCCCTCCGGAGGGAGAGGAAGGGCGCTAGCCGGTATAAGCTCGCGCCCTTCCTCTACCCCGTGGATCGGGGGAGAGGTGTCGAGCGCAGCTCGACGGAGTGGGGGTCGACTGTTCATCAACAACACAGATGATCAAAAATCGGTCGGCGCGCCGCCCTCGGACCGCCGCTTGGCGACGAAGGCGTTGAGTTCCTCGTGGATGGCCGGGTCCATGTAAGGCTCCTCATAGGACGCCAGCCGCTCCTTCCAGACCTTGTTGGCCTTTTCGAGCGCCGTCGGGGAGCCGGCTTCCGCCCAGGTCTCGTAATTGCGCCAGTCGGAGAGGATCGGCGAGTAGAAGGCGGTCTTGTAGCGGTCCTGCGTGTGCTGGGTGCCGAAGAAATGGCCGCCCGGGCCGACCGACTGGATGGCGTCGAAGCCGAGTGCCTCTTCGGAAAGGTCGAGCGGGGTCAGGAATTCGGCCACCATCTGCAGCAGGTCGATGTCCAGGATGGTCTTCTCGTAGGAGCAGCGCAGGCCGCCCTCGAGCCAGCCGGCGGCATGCATCATCAGGTTGCCGCCGCCCTGGATGGCACCCCACAGCGAGAATACGCTTTCATAAGCCGCCTGCGCGTCGACCGTGTTGGCGGCGCAGGTGTTGGAGGTGCGGTAGGGGATGTTGTAGCGGCGGGCAAGCTGGCCGCCGACGAGCTGCGCCTTCATGTATTCCGGCGTGCCGAACGCCGGTGAACCGGACTTCATGTCGACATTGGAGGTGAAGCCGCCATATCCAACGGGGGCGCCCTTGCGCACCATCTGGGCGAAGGCGATGCCGGCAAGCGCCTCCGCGTTCTGCTGCACCAGTGCGCCGGCGATGGTGACAGGCGCCATCGCACCCGACAGGGTGAACGGCGTCACGACGACGACCTGGCCCTTGCTCGACATCTGGATGATGCCTTCCATCATCGGCACGTCGAGCTTGAGCGGCGAATTGGTGTTGATGATGGTGAAGACGGACGGCTCTTCGAGCATCTGCTCGTGGCTGATGCCGCGCGCGATCCTGGCGATCTCGATGCCGTCGACATTGCGTTCCTTGCCGAGCGAATAGATGTGGAACACCTTGTCGGTGAGCACACTGAGATCGCGGATGCATTCGAGATGGCGGACGGATGGATGGATATCGGTCGGCTCGACCGGGTAGCCGCCCGTGCAGTTCAGAATGTTGTGCAT
>NZ_RZRP01000852.1:0-2669 GCF_003997795.1 Mesorhizobium sp. M7A.F.Ca.US.005.03.2.1
CTCCGGCACGCGACAGGCAGGCGACGCCGGCATGATCTTCGAGCGCATCGCACCCGAGCAGCACGACACGCTCGACGGCGTGCCGGAGCCCTCCGAAACGCCCCTTCTGGTCGGGCACGGCCAGGCTGCAGGCGTGCTCACCGCCGCCTATCGCGCCGGCAAGCTGCCGCATGCGCTGATCTTTTCCGGGCCAGTCGGCATCGGCAAGGCGACGCTCGCCTTCCACCTTGCGCATCATCTGCTGAAGCACCCGGATTTCGCGCAGGCGCCGGAAAGCCTTGCCGCTCCCGATCCGGCGTCGTCGCTGTTTCGCCAGATCGCCACCGGGGCGCATCCTTCCGTGCTGCATCTGACCCGGCCGCTGAACGACAAGACCAAGAGTTTCAAGACGGTCGTCACCGTCGATGAGATCCGCAAGGTCAGCCGCTTCCTGTCGCTAACCTCGCATGACGGCAGCTACCGGGTCGTCATCGTCGACCCCGCCGACGACATGAACACCAATGCCGCCAATGCCTTGCTGAAAAATCTTGAAGAGCCGCCGGCACGGACGCTGTTCATCCTGATTGTCCACGCGCCGGGCAGCCTGCTGCCGACGATCCGGTCGCGCTGTCAGGTGGTGCGATTGACCCCGCTCGACGCCGACGACCTGATGACGGTGCTGGAAACGACCGAGCCGGCGCCGCCTGAGGATCCGGCGGCGCGCGCGGCACTGGCCGAGCGGGCAGGGGGCAGCGCCCGCAACGCGATCCTCTTGACGCAGTATGGCGGGCTGGAGATCGCTTCGACGCTCGACGCTCTGGTCACCGGGAGAAAGAGCGATGTCGGCGGCGCGTTCCGCCTCGCCGAAGCCGTGGCCGGCCGCGATCAGGCGATCCAGTTCGATATCTTCAACCGCCGGGCGCTAGACCTGTTGTCGAACGCGGCAAGTCAGGCAGCACTGGCTGGCGATCTCGCACGAGCCAAAACGCTGTCGGACACTTGGCATGAGGCGCTGGACGCTATATCTGAGACCGATACTTACAATCTCGATAAGAAGCAGCACGCCTTGATCATGATCGACCGCCTGAATTCTGCAATGCGAATGTGACTGGGTTTCCTGGTTCGGGATGGCAAATGCTGCCTCGATACGATATCCACCGCCGCGCCTTTCCATTCAGACATTCATGACGGTTCATTCATGTCACGCGACAAATTCTACATCACCACCCCGATCTTTTATCCGAACGGCAAGCCGCATATCGGCCACGCCTATACGGTCATTGCAACCGACGCCCTGGCACGCTTCCAGCGCCTGGACGGCAAGGACGTCTTCTTCCTGACCGGCACCGACGAGCATGGCCTGAAGATGCAGCAAACGGCCGAGAAGGAAGGCATAACGCCACTGGCGCTGGCCGACCGCAATTCGGCGATTTTCCGCGCAATGACCGAGGCGATGGGCGGCTCGAATGACCAATACATTCGCACGACCGAACCGCGCCACTACGAATCCTGTCAGGCGATCTGGAAAGCGATGGCCGCCAATGGCGACATCTATCTCGACCGCTATAGCGGCTGGTATTCGGTGCGCCAGGAAGCCTATTTCGACGAGAGCGAGACGACGCTCGGCGACGACGGCGTGCGCCGCGAACCGCTTGGGTCGCCGGTCGAATGGAACGAGGAAGAAAGCTATTTCTTCCGGCTTTCCGCCTATCAGGACAAATTGCTGGCGCTTTATGAGAGACAGCCCGACTTTGTCGGTCCGACCGAGCGCCGCAACGAGGTGCTCAGCTTCGTCAAGTCGGGGCTGAAGGATCTGTCGATCTCGCGCACGACCTTCAAATGGGGCGTGCCGGTGCCAGGCGACGACAAGCATGTGATGTATGTCTGGGTCGACGCCTTGACCAACTACATCACCGCCGCCGGCTATCCCGACACAAAGGCCGAGCAATGGCACTATTGGCCGGCCACGCACATCATCGGCAAGGACATTGTCCGCTTCCATGCGGTCTATTGGCCGGCATTTCTGATGTCGGCGGGCATCGAGTTGCCAAAGCGCGTTTTCGCGCATGGCTTCCTGTTCAACCGCGGCGAGAAGATGTCGAAATCTGTTGGCAACGTCGTCGATCCATTCGCGATGGTCGAGCACTACGGTCTCGACCAGGTGCGCTACTTCTTCCTGCGCGAGGTGCCGTTCGGTAACGATGGCAGCTACAGCCATGACGCGATCGTCAACCGCACCAATGCCGATCTTGCCAACGGCCTCGGCAACCTGGCGCAGCGCTCGCTGTCGATGATCGCCAAGAACTGCGGCGGCGTGGTGCCGCAGCGCGGCGAGCTGACGGATGCAGACAGAGCGATCCTGGATCAGGCCGCCGCCGCGCTCGACACCGCGCGCAAGGCGGTCGCCGAGCAGGGCATCCATCTGGCGCTGGCAGCGATCTTCGGCGTGGTGGCGGAAGCCGATCGCTACTTCGCCGGCGAGGCACCATGGGCGCTGAAGAAGACCAACCCGGCGCGCATGGAAACGGTGCTGTGGACAACCGCCGAAGTCGTGCGCCGCGTGGCGGTGCTGTGTCAGCCCTTCACTCCGGGCTCGGCCGCGAAACTGCTCGACCTGCTGGCGGTGCCGGCGGAGAGCCGCGATTTCGTGCATGTCCACGCGGATCACGCGCTTGTGCCCGGCACTGCGT
>NZ_RZRP01000853.1:0-2669 GCF_003997795.1 Mesorhizobium sp. M7A.F.Ca.US.005.03.2.1
TCATAGCCGCGCGCGAAGTCGCCCTCGGGGCGCTCGAGCTTGATGACCCGCGCGCCCGCGTCGGCCAGACGGGACGTCGCCAAAGGCGCGGCCACGGCTTGCTCCAGCGAGATGACGATCGTTCCCTCCAGCGCGCCTGGCATGGCTCTTCCTTATGGTGCATTTCCGATACCATCGCACCGGAAGGGGTCCTTTCGTCAAATAGCGTTTTGTAATGGCAGGTATAGCGAAACGGTACAGGCGGCAGCCCGCCCGCAGCACCCTAGCCGAAGAGGTTGGGCCGCTGGGTTTCGTTGGATAGTTCGGCGCTCCAGACCTGGTCCTTGACCAACTGGCGAAGGATCTCCCACGATAGCTGCCCGACGGCGCGGGGCGCTGTCTGCAACGGCCGTTCGGTCGAGTAGGCCAGGTACACTTTCCGTGTAATTGCCGGGTTTTGGAAACTCCACGCCCGAAACAGGCCAGCCTGCGCCTCAGCGTTGATCGCCATCCGCGGGAGGATCCCGTAACCGATCCCACGTGTCACCAATCTCTTGATCTGGGTGTAGGAGTCGATTTCGATGGCAGGGTTGATGGCGACCTGGACTGAGGCTGCCACGACCTCGATCAGTTCTCGCAGACCGTGGCCCGGGCCCGGCACAACGAGGGGCAAACCGGCGACGTCGCGAAGCTCCACGGAAGAGCCCTGTAAGTCGGCCTGGCCCGGCATCGACGTGCTGGCAAAGAGACAGATTTCCTCGGACAAGCCGTGATGTACAGCGAGCCCCCGAGGATCCGAAGTTGCATAAATCATCGCGAGGTCAACCTCCCCCCGCTTCAACCATTCCAGAATGTAGCCGCTCATCGCCTCAATGATACGGATGCGCACCTCGGGGAACCGCTCGCGGGCGGCCTCGATCAGCGGCGCCGCGAGAAGCTCGCTCACTGTACCAGGCAGGCCGAAGCGCACTTCACCGCGAGGAGCTATGGCGGCGCCCCTCACGCTGTCGTTAATTTCGGCAAACTCGGCTAGGATGCGCTTGGCATGCACCATCAGCCGCGTGCCCGCTTCGGTCGCACTCACGCCATGTGGCCCGCGATGCAGGAGAGGAAGGCCAAGCTCCTCTTCCATGTGTCTGACATGCTGGCTCAAAGCGGGCTGCGCCACATGGAGCTGTGTCGCGGCCTTCGAGAACGAGCCGCTCTCGACGACCTTGGAAAAATATCTTAGCTGTCGAAGGTCCAAAACGGCTCCCTAGGCTCCGCGGAGGCCTAGCGTATAACATTCCGTTATTGAGGCAACGACAAAAAGCGGCCGTCCTTCTATCCCTGCCCTAACAAGACCGCGTCGGCGCTGTCCATGGATCTCTTGATCCGTCCGGCCCGCCGACGGACTTCATCAATCAAGGCGGTGAGCACCACGTTCCGGGGACTGCCTCCCTGAGGCCGCACGACGGCAATCGTGCGGACCATGGCGCTGTCAGCGATCGCATAAGCGCTCAGCACGTGCCCGGCCACTTCGCGCGTCACGCTCGAGTGGGGCAGAATGGTTGCGTACTGGGTGGTCTTGTCCGCGACGACAGCTTTTACGGCGCCGAGCGAATCGAGCTCGAGTTCCGGCTGCAGCGCGATGCCCCGGTCGCGGTAGACCCGATCGATGATCCGCCGCAATTCATGGATTTCGCTCGGCAATATCAACTTTAACCGGCTGATGTCTCCCAACTGGCGCGGCGCGTCGACCTGGGCGCGGGCATAAGCGGTTACCAGCACGAGGCGCTCGGCAAACAGATTGAGGATGTCGAGCTGATCCGGCGCGCTGGGCCGATAGGTGAGTGCAGCGTCGAGCCGGCCGGAGCGCATGAGACTGGCAAGGTCGCCACTGTAGGCCTCGACGACATTCAGCGTGACACCCTGATACTGGGCTTCAACAAAATTGCGGATGTCCTCCAGAAACAGCGGCACCATCGTCGGGCATATGCCGAGCGAGATTTCGCCCTTGAGCTTGTCCGAGCGCTGGCGCACCTCGCGGACCGCATCATCGAGCCCATCGATGTGCAGGCGCGACTGGCCGAGGAGGAACCATCCTTCGGCCGTGGGCTCGGCACCGCGCCCACTTCGGTTGATCAACGAGATACCGACTTCCTTTTCGAGCAGCTTAATTTGTCGCGTCAGGGACGGTTGGGCGACCCCTATGGATTGGGACGCACGGGAGAAGCCGCCGTGCTCGCAAACCGCGATGAAATAGCGTAGACGCCTGAGGTCGATGCCTTCCATGCCCAGTTACCGGCCCGTCACGCGGTCGAGGAGCCGTGCGATCCACGGGGTCGTAACGGACTCAAACAATGGGTTCACGTCCGGCACCAGGACGATCCTGTGGCGAGGACGTTGATCGATGACGGACAGGCGTCCCTGATAGGCCAGCCACCACACGATGAATACGCCGACAAACCAGAACAGGACCTGCCAGATCAGCAGCGAAGGCACCCCCGGCGCCACCACCACGCCAGCAAAAATCGGCTCGCTGAAAAATGTGTTGCCCAGGATTGCACCGGGGCCGAGCGCGAAAAACGCCCACAGAAGTGTCAGGGCCCATTTGGCCGTTGTGGCCGCCTGACTCCCCTTGCGTGCCGGCTGGCTCTCCTCGAAAGCGTCATGGAGGCGATCCCTGCGGTCCCGCTCGGCGCCGCTGC
>NZ_RZRP01000854.1:0-2662 GCF_003997795.1 Mesorhizobium sp. M7A.F.Ca.US.005.03.2.1
CGCCTTTGCCGCGCCCATTGTCCATCAGGCTGACGACCAGCCGGTCCCGCGTGCGGGCAATGCCGGCTATGGAAACGCGATAGGCCGGCTCGAACAAGGTTTCGACAGGCCCGATCGCGCCGGTTTCGACCCAGCGCGCCAGGTCCAGCGAATAGAGGCCGTCGGGCTTGCAAACCGTGCCGTCGGGCGCCGTCCATGCACTGCGCACGCCGAACACGAGCTGATCCCTGAATATTGCCGTATCGGTCATGTCGTCCGGTAGCGGCAGCTGTTTGTTTTCGCCGGAAGGCAGCCGAAGGAAGATGTGCGAAGCGAAGAAATTCAGCGTTCGAGCCAGGACCAGATAGCGTCTGTCACCGTCGTACTCGACAGCGGCACCAACGGCGAGATCCTCTTTCTGCGCCTCGAAGATCGGCGTTGCGTCTTCCAGCTTGGTATCGCGCTTCCACAGCTTTATGATTCGCGGATAGCCGGACTCGGTCTTGTCGGCCTCGTCGAAAGCGGCCGAAACAATCACGGTGTCCTTATCCAGCCAGCTGAAACCCGACTTGGAAGCGGGTGCACGAAACCCACCCTCGACAAACGACTTGGTCGCGATGTCGAATTCGCGCATCTCGCTGGCGTCGCCGCCATCCGGCGACATCGAGACAAGGCAAAGGTTGAAGTCGGGATAGAGCCGGCTGGCGCCGCCAAAAACCCATTTTATCCCTTCCTCCGCCGCAAGCTGGTCGAAGTCGATGATCGTTTCCCAGTCGGGCTTCTCGGTCTTGTAGGAAGCGACGGTCGTGCGGCGCCAGAGGCCGAGCACATTGGTCTTGTCCTGCCAGAAATTGTAGACATGGCCGGCTTTTGCCGCGCCGACAGCGATGTTGTCCTCGGCCGTCATCAGGTCGAGCGCGGTCTGGAACGACGCCTGATAGAACGGATCGCCCTGCAATTCACCAACCGTGATCTCGTTCTGGCGATGTACCCAGTCCAATGACTGCTTGGCCGTCCTGTCCTCCAGCCAGAGAAAGGGATCGTCGGTCGTGGGGGCGGAATTCGGCGTCTGGGTGGCAGGCTTGGTCATGAGGTCTCCGATAAACGCGTTGCTTTGAAAAAGCCAACGCCGACAGGCCGTCGATATTCACCATGTTCAGCGCACAATTGAGGCTTTCCGCCGACCAGCGAGGCTCGCAATGGCCAGCGCCAGGCACAGCAGCCCAAGCGTGATCGGCAGTCCGCCGGCGCCCATAACACCCATGGCGCCCCCCGCCAGCGGCGGCACGGCGATGCCGCCGACGCCCCACATCAAGGAAAAGGCCGCATTGCCGGCGACCAGTGCGGAGCCGGTGAAGCGTTCGCCGAGCTCGATGATCGACATTGTGTAGATGCCGTAGGAAACCGCGCCCCAGACAAAGATCATTGGCCAGATCAGCGGCGACTCGATGAGAAGCGGAAGCAGGACGCAGCCGAGCACCGTGATCGCGACGCAGGCAAGCCGCACCAGGCGCGCGGAAAGCCTTTCCGCCAAAAGGCCGAGCGGCACCTGCATGGCGATGTTGCCGGCGATCATCACCGACAGCAGCGCCGACATGCGGGTTTCGGTGATGCCGTGATGGGTGCCATAGACCGGCAGCAACGCCAACGCACCCTGTTCGAAGCCGGCGGCGACTATGACGGCGAACAAAAGCAGCCACGCCAGCGGCACGAAACCCAGGACGGAAACCTGGTGCCCGGCCTCGTCGACCTTGGGCAAACGCGGCAGCACCGAGGCCAGGCAAATGCCACACAGCACGAAGGCGAAAATGCCGACGAGGAAGGGCGGCCAGCCCTCAGTGCCGACTGCAAGCAGGCACAGTGGCCCGGTCGCGAAACCGGCCGAGATGATCGTCGAATAGACACCCATGACGCGGCCGCGTCGGGCCGGCGGTGCCAGCGCGATCACCCAGATCTCGCTCAGCACATAGAGCGGATTGGTCACGACGCCGATCAGGAAGCGCAGGGGAAACCACAAATAGACATTTTGCGTCCAGCCGATCAGCGCCAGCACGACAGCCGAAAGGGCCGCACAGGTGAGCGCGGTGCGCCCTGCCCCGAATCGGCGGGCCAGCGCCGGGATCAACGGCGATGACAGAATGAAGCCAATCGGCGTCATGGCCGCCGACAAGCCGATCATCGCTGGCGAAACGCCCTGGCGCTGCAGGATGAAACTCAGCAGCGGATAGGACAACCCTTGCGCGATGGCGAACACCGAGACGGTCGCGATCACACCGGTGATCGCCGCCCATTGCATCGTCTCGTCCTTGTTCGATTCAACCAAATTCATGTACGCACCGCTGTCGGGCTGCAGGATTAGCGATTGAGTTGCGCAGAGGTAAGCCCCTGGCGGGCGAAAACTGCTTGCTCCAGACAGTGCCTGTCAGGAGGCTGGGCCTGTCAGGAGGCTGGGCCTGTCAGGAGGTTGGGCTTATCAGGAAGCTCGGCGCATGGATGAGCGGTACAGCGCGAACATCACCAGCACCGCGTCGAGAGCGGCAATAACCACCGGCAGCCCAAGTGGGCCGATGCCTTGCATGAGCAGGCCCGCACCGGGTGGGCCGACGATGCCACCAACGCCCCACATCAGCGCAAAGGCAGCGTTGCCGGCGACCAGCACAGAGCCCTTGAACCGGCTGCCGAG
>NZ_RZRP01000855.1:0-2661 GCF_003997795.1 Mesorhizobium sp. M7A.F.Ca.US.005.03.2.1
GCGCTGGATGGCTGGACGCCGCCGGAAAAAGCGATGCGGGCGGTGATCGACGCCGCGCGCGAAGCAAAACTCCTGCAGTAGTTGGAAAACAGGACATGTCTGAGCTCATTTTGCCCACACCGATGCGGATCAAGCCGCATGGGTCGGACACGATCCGCGACGTCGCCACGCTCAGGGATGCCAGCGAAATCCTGATCGATTGGCGGCAGGCCAAGCGCGGCCCGTTCTACCAGGCGGCGCGCGAGAAGGTCGAAGCCGCATTGGAAACCCAGAGAGGCGCCGCCGAGGCGCAGGAAGCGTTCGCAGCGCTCTGCAGCCACGCCGGCGTCTTGGTGCGGTAGGTGTCAAAGGAAGCAGACGTCGTGCCTCGCCTGCTTTGTCATTTCGTTGGAAGCTCGCCCTGGACAATCGGCTGAGAGGTTTCGAATCCAAAGCTCTTCGGCACCAGAAGAATCAATGCAATCACGATGGCGATCGACGCAAGCAACGTGGCTGTGGCTGCAATATCTCTCACGATAATCTCTCCAAATTCCAAGTCGTGAGAAAAACGCTCCCGAGAAAACGAGGTTCCATTAGCTTGTGCGGTAATACCAGTGAGCCGGCGTTTATTGCTTCGGCGGCTGGGGTGGAACTTCACCCGGCTTGATCACCGGCGTCTTGCCTTCGTCGGGGGCCGGCGCCGCCATGCCCTGGTCTCCCGTCGGGGGCGGTTTCAGCACGCCGCCGCAGTCGTTGAGCTTCGCGGTCAAATTGCCGTCATCGGCTTGCTTTTCAGGCTGCTGTTTTGCCCCTTGCCCGGTCTGAGCCCTGCATTTGTCGGCCTGCGGCGCCTGGCTGTCGTTCTGCTGCTGGGCTGCGGCCGGCACTGCCAGCGCCAGCATAAGGCCGAATGGCATGATGGCGAGAGTTCTCATCCCTGCCTCCTTCTTTCTTTCACGGTCGCCCGCGGCGACCTTCCCTTCACAGGGACAACGCCTGTCGACGAAAAAGGTTGGCCGCGTCGCCGGGCGGCATTGCAACCAAACCCGTTCGCCGGCCGTTGCGCGTGCCGGAGGCGGTCATGTTCGAAGGTTTTCAAGGCGCGGAAATCGACACCGGCGATGCCGGCATATTCTGCCTGCGTGCCGGGACCGGGCCGCCATTGCTGTTGCTGCACGGCTTTCCGCAGACGCATCTGATGTGGCGCGACATCGCGCCCGCTCTGGCCAGCCGGTTCAGCGTCGTCTGCGCCGATTTGCGCGGCTATGGCGGCAGCTCCTGTCCGGCGTCCACTCCGGACCACGCACCCTATGCCAAGCGCGCCATGGCGGACGATTTGGTGAGGCTGATGGAGAAGCTGGGTTTCAGCAGCTTCATGGTCGCCGGCCATGATCGCGGCGGGCGTGTCGCCTACCGCATGGCGCTCGACCATCCGGGCAGCATCGACAGGCTCGCCGTCCTCGACATCGTGCCGACCGCGGATGCCTGGGACCGCGCCGACGCCAGGCTGGCGCTGGGCTATTGGCCATGGTCGCTGCTGGCGCAGCCCGAGCCATTGCCCGAAAAGATCCTGTCCGGCGCCGCCGAGGCGATCGTCGACAATGCGCTCAACGGCTGGGGCTCACAGCCATCGGCGTTTCCAGCCGAAGTGCGTCGGGCCTATGTCGAGGCCCTGCGTACGCCTGCCCACGCCCATGCCATCTGCGAGGAATATCGGGCGGCAGCCACGCTCGACCGCGAGCATGACCATGCCGACAAGGCAGCCGGCCGGCGCATCCGCTGCCCGCTGCTGGCGCTATGGAGCGGTCAGGGCGCGTTGGCGGATTGGTATGCCGGCGAAGGCGGGCCGCTGGCGCTGTGGCGCGGCTGGGCTGAGGATGTGCGCGGCCAGGCGATGCCGGGTGGACACTTCTTCCCCGAGGAGGACCCGGCGCGGACGGCCGATCTGCTGGCCGGCTTCTTCAGTGAGACCGGTCACCGCATCTCCGCGCGATCGGAGTTACCTTCGCCCTCCCCTTGATGGGTCAGGACGTTTCGGTTTCAGGCAGGTCAGCGCCGAGCTGCGGAACGATGATCGAATCCAGCGGCGCCGTCAGCGACCAGCTGAGATGGCCCGGGCTGCGATCCAGCACCGCCAAGCCGTTCAGCGATTGCGGCGCGACCCGTTGCAGGACGACGGTGCCGAAACCCTTGCGCGTGCTTTCGTCTTGCCGCCCCCCGGGCCGCTCTCCCTCACGCACCGGCATCGTCTCGTCCCAGAGCAGATGGATTTCCAGCTTGTCCGAAGCGCCTTCGACGATCCGCCAGGTGATCTCCAGCCGCCCGGCCTCGCTCGCCAGCGCGCCATATTTGGAAGAGTTGGTGCCGAGTTCATGGAACGCCATGCCGAGATTTTGCACGGCATTCGGCTGCAGGGTCAAAAGCGGTCCGGAAAGCGATACCCGCGCCTCGTGGCCGAACGGCTTGAGCTGCTCCTGGGCAAGGTCGAAGAGGCTGGCGCCGGCCCATTCCGAGTTCACCAGCAGATCGTGCGACCGCGACAGCGCCATGATGCGGGAACGGATCATCTCCTCGAACTCGCGCGGATCGGTCGAGCGTTTGCTGGTCTCCCGGATCATCGAGAGTATCACCGCGAACTGGTTCTTGACGCGATGGTTCACCTCGCGGAGCAAAAGCCTGATC
>NZ_RZRP01000856.1:0-2658 GCF_003997795.1 Mesorhizobium sp. M7A.F.Ca.US.005.03.2.1
GCCCAAGGCCAGCCCATCCGCCCCTGAAAATCGTCAGTAGAGGCCGCCGCCGCCGGACTGGATAGCCTGATTGGCCTGCGGCGACAGCGCGCCACCGGTGGCATTTGAGCCGTCGGCGCCCATGCCGATCACCCAATAGCTGTCGGCGGGACCGGTGCCCGGCTTGAAGGCTTCGATGATGGTGCCGGGATCGCCCGATGCGGCACGCATGCCGGTCTTGCGATTGATGGCGACCAGGTTCATGCCTTCCGGCACCTTGAAGTCGACATTGGGCGTGCCGTCCAGCGCCACTCGCATGAAGTCCTTGAAGATCGGGGCTGCGAGGCCGCCACCGGTGGCGCCATGGCCGAGGCCGCGCGGCGTGTCATAGCCCATGTAGAGGCCGACGACGAGGTTGGGCGTGTAACCGATGAACCAGGCGTCCTTTTCATCGTTGGTCGTTCCGGTCTTGCCGGCGATGTGACGGCCGAGTTCGCCGATGGTGGCGCCGGTGCCGCGCTGCACGACCCCTTCCATCATCGAGGTGATCTGGTAGGCGGTCATCGGGTCGAGCACCTGCTCGGAATTGTCGACCAGCTCCGGCTCCGGCTGGTTCTGCCATTCCTGCGCATTGCAACCCTGGCAGCCACGTTCGTCCTGCTTGAACACCGTCTTGCCGTAGCGGTCCTGGATGCGGTCGATGAGCGACGGTTTGATCGACTTGCCGCCATTGGCCATGATCGAATAGGCCGACACCATGCGCATCACGGTGGTTTCGCCGGAACCCAACGCCATTGGCAGATACGGTGCCAGATGGTCGTAGACACCGAAGCGCTCGGCATATTCGACCACCAGCTTCATCCCCATGTCATTGGCAAGCCGCACCGTCATCAGGTTGCGCGACTTCTCGATGCCGGAGCGCAGGGTCGCCGGACCGGCGACGGTGCCGTCATAGTTCTTCGGCGTCCAGCTCGTGTTGCCGCTCTGGATCGTGATCGGCCCGTCCATGATAACCGAGGCCGGCGTATAGCCATTGTCGAGCGCTGCCGAATAGACGATCGGCTTGAACGAGGAGCCCGGCTGGCGCATGGCTTGCGTGGCGCGGTTGAATTCGGACTGCGCATAGGAGAAGCCGCCGACCATGGCCAGCACGCGGCCGGTGTGCGGGTCCATGGCGATCAGGCCGCCCTCTACTTCGGGCACCTGGCGCAGGCTGTAGGTGCCCTCGGCACCATCGTTTTTCTGCACGAAGATGACGTCGCCCGGCTTCAACACCTCCGCCGGCGACTTGGCCTTGACGGTCTTGCCGGCGACCACATGGCGCATGGCAAAACCCATGTCCTCCTTGCTGATGGTGCCTTCGACGCGCTCCTTGACGATCTCGCCCGACGCCTGCCGTGCGGGCTGCAGGCCGATCGACAGGCCGGTCGCCGAACTGTCGAGCACGACGGCGAGCGACCATTCGGGAACATCCTCCAGTCCCTTGACGGCGCCAAGCGGCACGCCCCAGTCGCCCGAGACATCGATCGATGTCACCGGCCCGCGATAGCCGCGCAGCGTGTCGTATTTCATCAACCCGTTCTGCATCGATTTGCGGGCAATGAGCTGGATCTTCGGATCGAGCGTGGTGCGGACGGAGAGGCCGCCTTCGTAGAGTGCATTCTCGCCGTAGCGGGCGATGATCTGGCGGCGCACCTCTTCGGTGAAGTACTCGCCGGCGAACAGATAGGTGCCGCTGCGCCGCGGCGTCACGCCCAGCGGCTCAGCCTTGGCCTTGTTGCCTTCCTCACGCGTGACATAGCCGTTCTCGACCATCTGATCGATGACCCAGTTGCGGCGCTCGATCGCGCGATCGGCATGCTTGAAAGGGTGATAGTTGTTCGGCCCCTTGGGCAGGGAGGCCAGGTAGGCGGCCTCGGCCACGGACAGTTCGTTGACCGACTTGTCGAAATAGGTCAGCGCCGCACCGGCGACGCCATAGGCGCCGAAGCCGAAGAAGATTTCGTTGAGGTAGAGCTCGAGAATGCGATCCTTGGGATAGGCCTGCTCGATGCGGAAGGCGAGGATCATCTCCTTGATCTTGCGCTCGTAGGTCTGGTCCGAGGACAACAGGACGTTCTTCGCCACCTGCTGGGTGATCGTCGAAGCGCCGACCTGGCGCCGGCCCGAGCCGAAATTCTGCAGGTTGACGATGATGGCGCGGCCGAGGCCGGTGACATCGATGCCCGGGTGATTGTAGAAATTCTTGTCTTCCGCCGACAGGAAGGCCGCCTTGACGCGGTCCGGAATGGCCTGGATCGGCAGATACAGGCGCCGTTCGCGCGCATATTCGGCCATCAGCGCGCCGTCGGACGCATGGATGCGGGTGGTCACCGGCGGCTCGTATTTGGCCAGCACCTCGTAGTCGGGCAGATCCTTCGACAAATGGCCGATGTAGATCGCAACGCCCGCCGCGACCAGAAGGGCCAGCGTCGTGCCGATGCCGAAAAAATAGCCAATGAGACGAATCATACCCGCTCCAGTCCTTGGTTCGGGAATTTCCTAAACGAAGCCGCCTTTCACGCAAGCTTTCGAGCCGGTCCCAATCCGTAATCGAAAACCCTTGTCGCCGCCATGTGGACAAAATACGGCAATGCCTGATTTCACGGCTGCTGGCCGGAAATAAAAGCACTGGGTGTT
>NZ_RZRP01000857.1:0-2656 GCF_003997795.1 Mesorhizobium sp. M7A.F.Ca.US.005.03.2.1
CGCTGGCGGCGATCGACAAGGCCAGGGCGGCCTTCGCCGGGCCGGATCGCTGGCATGCCAAGCCGATTACGCGGGCCGCCGGCTATGGCAAGCAGCGTCCGATCGTCAACCCGGCAAAGCCTTCCGAAGTGGTCGGCACGGTCAGCGAAGCAGCTGCCAAGCAAGTCGCGACCGCCGTGCGCTTTGCGGTGGAAGCGCAACCGGCCTGGGCGAAGCGTCCCGTCGCCGAGCGCGCCGCCATCCTCAACCGTGCCGCCGATCTCTATGAGGCGAATGCCGTCGAGTTCTTTGCACTCGCCACCCGCGAGGCCGGCAAATCGCTGGCCGACGGCGTCGCCGAGGTGCGTGAAGCCGTCGACTTCCTGCGCTACTACGCCACCGAAGCGGCCAATGCCGAGGTGGGCACGCAGGCGCGCGGCGCCATCGTCTGCATTTCGCCGTGGAATTTCCCGCTCGCCATCTTCACCGGCCAGATCGCGGCAGCGCTCGTCACCGGCAATTCGGTGATCGCCAAGCCGGCCGAGCAGACGCCGCTGATCGCCTTCCGCGCCGTCGAACTGCTGCGCGAGGCCGGCGTGCCGGAAGACGTCATCCAGTTGCTCCCTGGCGACGGCCCATCGGTCGGCGGGCCGCTCACCGCCGATCCACGCATCGCTGGCGTCTGCTTCACAGGTTCGACCGAGGTTGCCAAGCTGATCGAGAAGCAGCTGGCCGAGACGGCCGCGCCCGACGCCATGCTGATCGCCGAGACTGGCGGCCTCAACGCCATGATCGTCGATTCCACCGCGCTGCCCGAACAGGCGGTGCGCGATATCCTCGCCTCCGCCTTCCAGAGTGCCGGCCAGCGCTGTTCGGCGCTGCGCGTACTCTACGTGCAGAAGGACGTCGAGAAGAAGATGCTGGAGATGCTGAAGGGCGCCATGGAGGCGCTCAACGTCGGCGATCCCTGGCGGATTTCGACCGATGTCGGCCCGGTTATCGACGACGAGGCGCAAAGCTCGATCCGCGAGTATTGCACGAAGATGGGCCTGCAGGGCAGGCTGATCGCCAAGCTCGAGGCGCCCAGGGAAGGTCGCTTCGTCGCGCCGCATGTCTTCCGGGTCAAGGGTATCGAGGACATGGAGCGCGAGGTGTTCGGGCCGGTGCTGCATGTCGCCAGTTTCGACGCCGACCAGATCGACGCGGTCATCGCCGCCATCAACCGCAAGGGTTATGGCCTGACCTTCGGCCTGCACACCCGCATCGAGGGCCGCGTGCAGCATTTCGTCGATGGCATCCATGCCGGCAACATCTATGTCAACCGCAACCAGATCGGCGCCGTCGTCGGTTCGCAGCCGTTTGGCGGCGAGGGGCTTTCCGGCACCGGGCCGAAGGCCGGCGGTCCGCACTATCTCCGCCGCTTCCGCAAGGGGCCGGAGGCCGGCACCCATGTGCAGGACGGCCACAAGGTCACGGCGACCGAGCTTGCCGACAATCTGCCTGATCCCACACTTGGCGGCTGGTCGACGCGTCCGGACCGGATCGCCATTCTGAGGAAGCATCTGCGCGGCAAGGGTGCTGCGGCCATTGGTGCGGCCGCCGGCATCGATTTCGGCCAGGTCGACCTGCCCGGGCCGACCGGCGAAGCCAACACGCTCTCGCTGTCGCCACGTGGACGGGTGCTGTGCCTTGGTCCCGATGGTGATACGCTGCTGGCGCAGACGATCCAGGCGCTCGCCGCCGGCAACGCCGTGCTGGCCGTTGCGCCGGGTGCACCGGCAGCCCTTTCCGCTCTGACCGGCAAGGGCCTGCCGCTGGCCGCCATCGATGGCCGGCCTGATCCGGTCGAGGCACGCTCGCTGCGCGTCGATATCGTTGCTTTTTCCGGCACGCCAGAGGCCGCGCGCATCGTGCGCAGGGTTATCGCTGATCGCTCAGGCCCGATCGTGCCGCTGGTCAGCGAAGTGTTGAACCCGGCGGCTTATGCACATGAGCGGGCCGTCTGCGTCGACACCACCGCCGCGGGCGGCAATGCGAGCTTGCTGGCCGGAGCCTGACTCCGGCCGGTCGTTAGAGCCATTCACCGTTTCGTGGAAACAGTGAATGTCTCTATCTCTTTTGTTTTATGCATGTCGTTGTCCCAAACCGGGACCACTTTTGGGCGACATGCATTACGCGCCTTCGACGACCGAAAAACCCTCGAACTGGGGGTGGCCGAGATAGTGGACCTTCGTCGTGCCGACATTCCTGTGGGCGGCGCGGAAATTCTCGGACTTGGTCCAGGCGATGAAATCATCGTGGCTCGCCCACACCGTGTGCGATGCAAACAGCGTGTAGCCTTCGGTCTCGTTGACCGGGCCTCGCAGCAGGTGGAATTCGCGGAACCCCTTCATCTCCGCAAGGCTGGAATCGCGGTTCTTCCACAAGGCCTCGAAATCGTTCTCCGAGCCGGTCTGCACCTTGAAGCGGTTCATGGCGATGTACATGGCGGTTTCCTCTCACAGGGATGTTGATGATTTGCGGCCGCAGCGTTTTGTTCTGCGCACATTCAAAATGGGCCGATTTCGGTCTCGAACTCCAAACTTGCGCTTGCTGCCTGTGGTGGAATCGAAGGGAAGGGGGCTGCTTTGCGGATAATGCCAAGGGCCGCCTGATCGAAAGCCGCCGACCCTGAGGT
>NZ_RZRP01000858.1:0-2656 GCF_003997795.1 Mesorhizobium sp. M7A.F.Ca.US.005.03.2.1
ACGATGATCTCAGGCTTTTCATCCCAGCGGTTGACGGAAGATTTGACGAGGTCGGCGACATGCGGGACGGTCGGCAGCAGCAGCCGCAAGCGGTGGCCGCGCGCGCGCAGGATCGACACCGTCTCGCCGAACGGGTCGAGCAGCCGCCGTACCTCGCTACGCCGCGAACCGGGCAGGACGAGCAAGGTTTTGACCCGATCAGGAGAAAGGTCGCGCGGCAACTCCTGCGCCTTGGCTGCAGCGAGCAAGCCCGCATCGTGCGTCAGGCGATGCCCGACATAGGTGCCCGGTGGCCCGCCGAGCCGCTCCAACTCCTTAACCTCGAAAGGCAGGATGCAGAGGATGTGGTCGACATAGGGCTTCATCGCGACCGCCCTGCCCGGCCGCCACGCCCATACGCTGGGACAGACATAGTGGATGATCGGAATCGACGGGTTGGCCGCACGCACCTTTTTGGCGACGCGCAACGAAAAGTCCGGACTGTCGATGGTGACGAGGCAATCCGGCTTTTCGTCGGCAACGGTCTTGGCCAGTTGGCTGATCCGCCGCATCAGGCGCGGAAGGTCGCGCAGGACGGCACTGAACCCCATGAGGGCGATCTCGCCGGCATCGAATGGCGAGACCAGTCCCAGCGTCTGCAAATGACGGCCGCCGAGGCCGACGAGTTGCACCTCGCGCCCGGCCGCCTGCCTGAGCGAGCGTACTATGTCGGCGCCGAGCAGGTCGCCGGACTCCTCGCCGGCAACAATCGCGATCTTCAATGCCCTGTCAGCCACTGTGCGGCTCCGTCGTGGCAGGCAGGCCAATGACGAACAGGCCGAGTGCGTTGGCGCGCGCGATGGTTTCAGGACCTTCGAGAACCAGCGAACGTCCCGCCTCGACGGCAATCCCGGCAAGCTCGGCTGCATGCGCTGCTTCGACCGTCTGCAGGCCGATGGACGGAAGATCCGCTCGCAGTTCCTGGCCAGGCTTGGCGCACTTGACCAGGACGCCGCGGGTCTTGCCCGCAATACGGCCGTGGCCGCGTAAAAGCTTTGCCCGCTCAAGCAATCCGGCTGTTCCTTCGATGCCTTCCAGCGCAATGGTCCGGCCACCGATGGCGATCGCGGCCTGGCCGATGTCCAGCGCCCCGATGGCTTTTGCTGCGGCAAGGCCTGCCTCGATGTCACGCCAGTCCGACTTTTGTGGCGCGGCGTTGGTCAGGACGCCTTCGGCGGCGACAAGGCTCGGCACGACTTCATGGGCGCCGACAACTTTTATTCCACGGGCTTCGAGGCCCCTCGCCAAGACCTTCAGCAGGCCATCGTCGCCACGCGCGAGCGCCAAGACGACCAGCGGAATTACCGCGAGCAGGCTGAGACTGGGGCGCAGCGCAAGCAATCGCGGCCGGCGCTTGATCTCGCCTGCAAGCACCAGATGGGTGATCCGGTGCCGCCGTAGCAATGGGACCAGCGAGCCTATACCTTCCAGAGCGAGGCTTTCATGATCGTATCGGGAGAGCTCCGCGATGCGGTCGACCTCGCCTTCCATCAGGATGACGAAGGGCGGATAGCCTTGTTCAACCGAGCCGGCCGCGACTTCGACCGGCAGACTGCCGCCGCCGGCAATGATGCCGACCCTGGCGCCCGGCGGAAGATCAAGACGCGCTGCCGCTGTCTCAGTCTTCGTCATCGACGTCGTCGCCATCGCCGCCCTTGAGCGACGGCACAGCATAGTGCCGCTTGCCGCGACTGGTGATGAAATCGATGATCTTCATGGCGGTCGGCGACGACGCGAACTCCGCCTTGGCGAACTCGATGTTCTCGCCAACAGTGCGGGAACGATCGAAGATCATCCTGTAAGCCTTGCGCAGCACAAGGATTTCGGACCTCGGCAGGCCGGAGCGCTTGAGCCCGATGATGTTGAGACCGCGCAAACTGGCGCGGTTGCCGACCGCTATGGCGAAGGGGATGACATCGCCGACGATCGCGGAGCAACCGCCCAGAAAGGCGTTGTCGCCGATGCGGACAAACTGATGCACTGCGGTCAGGCCGCCGATATAGACGTTGTTACCGACCTCGCAGTGGCCGCCCAGCGTTGCGCCATTGGCGAACGTCGCATTGTTGCCGACGACGCAATCATGGGCGATATGGGCGTAGGCGAGGAAATTGCCGTTGTCGCCGACCGTCGTCTCACCGCGGCTGGAATCGGTGCCGAGATGCATCGTCACGCCTTCGCGGATCGTGCAGTTCCTGCCGATGACCAGGGTGGTTCGGCCGCCCTTGTGCTTGGTGTTCTGCGGCGGCGCGCCCAATGTCGCCATCGGGTAGACCTTGGTCGAGGCGCCGATCGACGTCGCGCCCATCACCGAGACATGACTGACCAGTTCGACGTCGTCGCCGATCACCACATCGGCGCCGACATGGCAGAACGGCCCGATGCGCACACCTTGGCCGATTTTGGCGCCTTCCTCGACAATGGAGGAAGCATGGATGGATGTCTTGATTTTCATAAGCACTCGATCGTCAGTCGCTGGTGACCATCATGGCTGAAATCTCGGCCTCGGCCGCCTTGGCGCCGTCGACCATGGCTTCACAAGCGAATTTGAGCAGGTTGCCGCGTTTCTTGATTTTCTTGACATAGATCTTCAACTGGTCGCCGGGAACGACCGGTTTGC
>NZ_RZRP01000859.1:0-2648 GCF_003997795.1 Mesorhizobium sp. M7A.F.Ca.US.005.03.2.1
CGACCCCGGAGGATCTGGAAACACACGATTGCATCACCTTCGAGGGGCTCGCCTCCGCCGCCAGTTGGAGCTTCATCAAGGGCAAGGCCGAAATCCCGGTTCGGGTCCGCTCGCGGCTTCAGGTCAACACCGCCGAAGCGGCCATCGATGCCGCGATTGCCGGCGTCGGGCTGACGCGTGTGCTTTCCTACCAGATCGAAGCCGCGCTGCGGTCCGGCGCGCTGCGCGTCCTGCTGCAGGAATTCGAGCCGGCGCCATGGCCGGTAAGCCTGGTGCATGCGGGCCACGGCCTGCTGCCGGTCAAGCTGCGCGCCTTCCTCGATTTTGCCGCTCCGCGCCTGAAGGCGCGGCTGGCGCGGCTGATGTAGCGGAACCAGGCCAACCCATCGGTGGCCGTTCTTCGTCGCCACCCAAAGCGCCCTGCGGCCATTTCCTTTTTTCCCGCGCTTGGTGTAACCAACGCTCACCTCCTCACCGGGCTCCCCCAATGCTCTACATCAGATCGCTGACGTTCAATTTCGTCTTTTACGTCAACCTGATCGTCCAGATGATCCTCTGGACCCCCTACTATTTCCTGTCGCCCCGGCACCGCGCCTGGTTCGTGCCGAAATTCTGGTCGCGCACCTCGATGTGGCTTTACGAGAAGATCGCCGGAACGAAGAACGAGATCACCGGCCGGGAAAACCTGCCCGAAGGCTCCTTCATCCTGGCACCAAAGCACCAGTCGTTCTGGGACGCGATCGCCTTCTTCCCCTTCCTTCAGGACCCGCTCTACATCCTCAAGCGCGAGCTGACCTGGATCCCGTTCTTCGGCTGGTACATCATGAAGATGCGCATGATCCCGGTTCATCGCGGCAGCCGTTCGAAAGCACTGAAGGCCGTGGTCGCCGCGACCAAGGAAGAGATGGCGCGCAACCCTCGCCAGCTCATCATCTACCCCGAAGGGACAAGACGCGCGCCGGGCGACGAACCGGCCTACAAATACGGCATCGTCGAAATCTACACGCAGCTTGGTGTTCCGGTGGTGCCGGTTGCCCATGTCGCCGGCCTCTATTGGCCGCGCCGCAAATTCCTGCGCTATCCCGGCACCATCAAGGCGCGTTTCCTGCCGCCGATTCCACCGGGACTGAGCAAGGACGAATTCATGGCCCGGCTGATCGGCGAGACCGAAGCTGCCTGCGACCAGTTCCTGATTGATGCGGCGCGCGGCCCGAACCCGCCTGCCTTGCCGCCGACAGCGGCGAAAAGGCTGCAAGAGCTGGACAACGCCGCAAGAACCAAAGTCTGAACCGGAAGTCTCCGGCCGGCAGTTCTCAGCCGAACACCGCCAGCGCGGTGGTCAACACCAGCGTCACGGCAAAGATCAGGTTGATGATCCGCGAGGCCGCCGGCCGGCGCAGGAAGCGCGCGAACCCAGCCCCCGCGACAAGCCACAGAGCGTGGATGGCAACGATCATCGGGGCGAGAACCGCCAGCTTCAGCCATAGACCAGGCTCAGTGGCGCCCTGTTTGGACGAAGCACCGGCGAACACGGCGGCGATCGCCACATAGGCCTTTGGATTGGCGACCGCGAGAAGAAATCCAGCCAGCCATGTGGGACGCGAAGTCTCGGCGGCGCGGGCGGCCAGCGGCGGCGCCGTAGCGATCTTGAAGGCGAGATAGAGGATGTAGGCCGCGGAGGCCAAAGCCAGCAACGGCGCCAGCTTCGGCATCGAGGTGAGCACTGCCATGACCCCGGTCGCGACAACCAAAAGCACGGCGATCGTGCCCAGGATGATTCCCCAGGCATAGCCCAGGGAATGGCGCAAACCGAAGGCGGCACCAACGGCGGTGACGCTTATCGTTGCCGGCCCCGGGCTGCCCATGACGACGGCGGAGGCAAGCACGAGCGCGCACAACTGGCGCCAAAGATCCGGCTGCAAAAGAAGCGGCTCAGTCATCTCACCCTCTGTCTTGCCCCGTGCGAAGGAGGCTATGGCAAGACAAGAGGGTCGTCTTGGACGTTCGTGCGAGGAGCGGCCGCCGAAACTTCAGTCGCTCGCTTTGTCGAGTTCGGCCATGTCGGCGGCGCTCAGCTTCAGCGACGCCGCCTTGATCAGGCTGTCCATCTGCTCGGGCTTGGTGGCGCTGGCGATCGGCGCGGTGACGCCCGGCCGAGCGATCACCCAGGCAAGCGCGACTTCCGCCTGCTTGGCCGAATGCCTTGATGACACCGCGTCGAGTGCCGCAAGGATGCGCATGCCGCGCCCATTGAGATAGTCCTTCACGCCGCCGCCACGCGGGCTTTGGCCGAGATCGGCCTCGCTGCGGTATTTGCCGCTGAGGAAACCTTTGGCCAGGCTGAAATAGGTGATGACGCCGATGTCCTCGGCCACGCACAGATCGCGCAACGGCCCGTCAAAGGATGAGCGATCGTAGAGATTGTATTCCGGCTGCAGCACCTCGTAGCGCGGCAGACTGCGCAGGCTCGCCACATCGAGTGCCGCACGCAACTGGCCGGCGTCGAGGTTAGAGCACCCGGCATAGCGAATCTTGCCCTTGGCGAGCAGCTTCTCGTAGGCGCCAAGCGTTTCCTCATAGGGCGTCGCAGGATCCGGCCAATGCGACAGATAGAGATCGATGAATTCGGTCTGCAGCCGCTTCAACGA
>NZ_RZRP01000085.1:0-12441 GCF_003997795.1 Mesorhizobium sp. M7A.F.Ca.US.005.03.2.1
CTCTTGATTATATGACGTTTCGCTCAATTTGCCGGCTTCAAAACGCAATATTTTCAAGCTCCGCGAAAGTTGATTGAACCGGGCGCATTACAGTCCGTTTCTCCGCCGATAACATCCTTCGGGAGGAATCGAAGCGGTGCGCCGGGGGTCGCATTGCCGGTATGAACAACCAGCTTTGAGGCCTTTTTGTCGATGACCACCCAGATTTCCCCGGACCGCGATGCGCGTGTCCCAGACCGCGAGGCGCGTGTCCCGGACCGCACTGAGCGCGACACGCGCATCGATGTGATCCGTGCTCTCGCCTTGTTGACCATCTATGTCGACCATGTGCCGGGTACCGCCTTCGAGTATCTGACATACAAGAATTTCGGCTTTTCGGATGCGGCGGAGGTCTTCGTGCTGATCTCGGGAATCTCGGTCGCGCTCGCCTACGGCAAGAAATTCCAGCCTGGAAACCGGCTGCTGGCAACTTTGAAGATGTTGCGCCGCGCCGGTGTGCTTTATGCCACCCACATCGTCACCACCATGGTGGTGATGGCCATTTTCTGCGCTGCGGCGGTGTTTGCCAGGCGGCCGGAGCTTTTGACGATGATCAACATCGAGCCGTTGATCAAGAATACGCCGCAGGTGCTGATCGGCATCGTGACGCTCGGCCACCAGCTCGGCTACAACAACATCCTGCCCGTCTATGCGGTGCTGCTCTTGCTGGCGCCGCTGTTCCTGCTCATTGTCAGCTATCGGCCGGTCCTGGCACTGGTGGCATCCGGCGCCCTGTGGCTGGTCGCGGGGATTTATCAGATTGCTCCGCCCAACTACCCCGAGCCCGGCTTCTGGTTTCTCAACCCGCTGTCGTGGCAGTTCCTTTTCAACATCGGCCTGGCGGGCACGCTGCATGTGCGTCGCGGCGGCACCATCCCGGTCAATCGCTGGCTGGTTGGGGCGGCCTTGGCCTACACCGTTGTGGCCCTGGTCTGGGTGCACAGCCCGCTTTGGGGGCATATCTCCTGGTTTGGCCTGCCTCCGGTGCTGACCGGTTTCGACAAGACGTTCCTGTCGCTGCCGAGGCTCCTGCATATACTCGCAGTGAGCTACCTGATCGTGGCATTCCCGGCGATCTCGAATCTGTTTCGCACCGGGCGCGATCATCCGCTTGCCATATTGGGCAAACGATCGCTGCCGGTTTTCATTGCCGGCACGGTGCTTGCAATGGCGGCGCAGGTGCTGAAGCTGATCAATCCGGGCGGATTTGCCTATGACAGCCTGTTGATATCGGCCGGCATCGTCATGCAGTTCGCGCTCGCCTACTATCTCGAATGGCTATCGGGCCTTGGCTGGTCCGCCAAAAGCAGGCCGGCTCACAGCGCCGCATCGCCCGTCCATGCTGCATCCTTCGCGATGCCGGGCATGGCGACAAGAATGGGCCGTTGAGCTCAGGTGGGCGAGGGGCCGGATGAGGCCCGCACCACGAGTTCGACCGGCAGCGATTGCCGGCTGAACGAACCATCATTTTCAAGGATCGCCTTGACGGCAAGGCGGCCCATCTCGGCGATCGGCTGGACGATCGTGGTCAGCGGCGGCTTGGAAACCGCCCCTTCCGGAACACCGTCGAAGCCGACGACAGAAACATCGCCCGGTACCGCAATGTCGTGCTGCCGCAGCCAGTCCAGCGCATGGAGCGCCATCCTGTCCGACATCGCCAGGATGGCTGTCGGCGCCTCGGCACCGGCGAAAATATGTTCGAGGCCGGCCCACACGCTCTTCTCGTCATTGACGGTCTCGTAGATCGGCACACGCTCGACGTCGATGTCGACGCGGGAGAGTTCCGCGAAATAGCCACGCAAGCGGTCCCGCGTAGCGGAGTAGAGGGCCATTTCCACCTGCTCCCTTGTGGTAGGGCCGAAGCCTGCGTCGGCACAGGGCAGGGTAAGCACGGCAAAGCGGCGATGTCCGAGTTCGGTCAGGTGGCGGGCCGCCAGGCCGGCACCGGCGATGTTGTCGACGCCGATCGCCGCGACCGCATCGTCGTCGTCCGAATCGAGATCGAGCGCCACAAAGGGGAGCTTGCGTTCACGTGCCAGTTGGACCAGCTTTGAGCCGCCATCGACACAGAAAACGATGAAGCCATCGACCAGCGCACTCTGGATGTTCCACGCCAGCTGCTCGCCATTGACGGCGGAGACCAGCGAAATCCCCGCACCGGTCGCGTCACAAGCCTGCGAGATGCTGGCCATCATCACCCGGGCAAAGGGATCGTCGAAGAAATAGGAGAGGGGTTCCGCGGTCGCGACACCGATGGCATTGACCTTGCCGGCGCGCAGCAGCCGGCCCTTGGGATCCGGTCCGCCATATCCCATGGCCTCGGCTGCCGCCTTGACCCGTTCACGGACCTCCTCGCGCACGATCTCCGGACGGGCGAAGACGTTGGACGCGGTGCCGTGCGACACGCCGGCTGCCTTGGCAATGTCCGCCAGCCGGACCGGTCTTGTCTTTGCAGAGATAAGTGGCGCCATCTTCGTCTCCTGAATTCTTCCCATTTAACACTTTCGTTGGATCGGTTCAAATTTTGGCTTGATCGAGGCTTCGATAGGGCCTATGTTTGAATCGATCCAAGGAAACGCCTGCTGGCAGAATTGGATCGATTCAACATCAAGTAGGGAGTTGTGTCATGCATCCCGTCAATTTTCTGTTCGAAGACATTTACCGCAACGACTGGAGCATCTCGTCGAACACCGCGACGCAGAAGCGCCGCGGCAAAACCAGCCCATGGGTCCGCGAGTTGCGGTTCCTTGTGGAGCGCAAGCGGAGCTGATCGGGGTCGGTTTTTCGCACCTCTCGATTGGATCGATTCAAGTGCTGAAAGGAGCGCACATCATGCATCCCGTGAGCTATCTATTTGAAGACATCTATCGCAACTATTGGGGCATCGCGCCGGCTTCCGAACGGCCGGAGCGGCATCGGTTGGCAAGGCTGCGGCGGCGCAATCGCGAATTGCTCATCAAGCCCGAGCGCCGGCAGGATTAGCCGCCACGCTCGACGTTTGGTGCCGGCGGGCGTCAGGACCGCACGCGCACCAGCGCCGAGGCAGCGATCGCCAGCCAGCCGGCAATGAGCAGCGTGCCGCCGATCGGCGCCGACAGCGGGAATAGCCGCGACCCGATGAAATCGCGGGCCAGCAGATCGCCGCAGAACAGCAGAAGCCCAACCAGCAGGATCAGGCTGCCGATGCGCAGGATCCGGTTCGCGCCAAGCAATCCGGCGGCAAGGAAGACCGGCGCATGCATCAGCAGGAACGATGCGGCGGTGCCAACGAAGGCGCCGCCGAGATGCGCCGCCGCGGCCGACAGCGCCACGCCGGCAGCACCGCAGAGGCCCCCGGCCAGGACGAGGATACGGCTGCTGTCGTCGGAAGGTCGTTCGGCTGTGCTCATGTTTGGGGCCCCGTGACGCCCAACCCCGTCAGGGCTTGCCGGGGTTGGCAAGCATGTCCTGCTCGCGGCGTGACTGTGCCAGCCAGTTATACACCGCGCCCCCAGCCATCAAGACGGATGTGCCCAGAAACACCGAGCGCATGCCGAAATGACCACCGGCAAAGCCGCCCAGCAAGGGGCCGGCGACTTGCCCGACATATTGGGCGGAGATCGACAGCCCGAGCACATTGCCGCCGACCCCATCGGGAACATTGTGGCGGATCACGCTGGTGATGCAGGGCAACAGCCCGCCCAGCGCCAGACCCATCAGGAAGCGCAGGCCGATGAGTTGCCAGCTCTGCGTGACGAAGGCCTGCGGGATCAGCAGCAGCGCCGAGACGGCAAGCGCGCCGATGATGACGTTCCAGTGGCCGACGCGGTCGGCGAGCTTGCCCAGGCGCGAGGCCGACAGGATGGCGCCAAGGGCCGCCGCCGACATGACGACGCCTGATACCAGCGTGACGCGGCTCTGGTCCTCGATGAGCTGCTGCACATAGACGGTGATGATCGGCTCGATCGACATGGTGGCGAAGCTCAACAGCATGCCGGTCGCCAGCATGGCGACAACAGGCCGTTTGTCGGGGATTTGTGACCAGCCGCCTTTCCGCTTCTGCGTCGCTGCGGCGTCTGCTGTTTTCGGCCGGGGATTCTCCTTGATCAGAAACGTGGTCGCCAGGAATGCCAGGAAGATGACACCGCCGGAGAGGAGAAAGGTGGCGCGGATGCCGATCAGCGGCGGCAGGGCGCCGCCAACCAGAGGGCCGACCAGAGCCCCGCCCGTGATGCCGGCCGACAGCAGGCCCAACGCCCAGCCGGAACGCTCCTTGGGTGTCTGCATGGCGACGAGGATGGTCGATCCCGAGGAGTAGCCGCCGGCAAAGCCGATGAGCAGCCGCAGCAGCACCAGCTGCCAGACCGTCTGCACCATGCCGGTCAGCGACATGCATATGGCCATGCCGAAGCTGGCGCGAACCAGCATCACCTTGCGGCCATAGCGGTCGCCGAGACGTCCCCAGAGCGGCGCCACCAGCGCCGCCGCGAAGAACGTCGCGCCATAGGCAATCCCCGACCATTGCACGATCGCCGCGTGACCCTCGGCACCCAGCTGCTCGATATAGAGCGGCAGGAACGGCAGAAGCAGCGTCATGGCGACAAGCGTCGAAAACGAACCGGCGAAGCACACGAACAGATTGCGCCGCCAGTGGATGTTGTAGGTGCTGTCGGTCGCCGGGGGCGTGCTCTGCTGCATGTCGTATGTCCTGTCCCAGCAACTCTTTTATCGATGCTTGCTGCGGATACCAATTTGGGATACCAAGATGGTACACGTCATGGACGCAAGCTTGGCCGCTGTCAATGCAGCCTGTCGAACGTGATCGGCAAGACGATCGCAAACGGCCAAAAGATGGAAACGACAATGTCGCAGATGCACAGCGTCGAAAAACAGCTTCGGCAGATGATCCTGGGCCTCGAGATCGGTCCCGGCGAAAAGCTGACCGAGCGCTGGATCGAGAGCCGTTTCGGTGCATCGCGAACCCCGGTCAGGGCAGCACTTCTGCGGCTCGAGACCGAGGGGCTGGTCGGCAGGGACGGGCGCGGCTGGACGGTGTCGCCGATCAATCTGGCTGAACTCGAGCAGATCGCCGTCTACAGGGAGGCGGTCGAGGTTGCGGCAGTTCGCCTGACATGCAGCCTGGCGGACCGGAGCGCCATCGATGTCATCCAGGCGATGCTCGAATCCTGCGACAACGACACGCCGCGCGAGGAATGGCATCGCGTCGGCATGGATTTTCACATCGAACTGGCGCGTCTGTCGGGCAATGAATTCCTGTTCCGGGCGGTCCGTGATGCCATGACACGCCTGTCACGGGCGCGCTGGCTGGAGGTTCGCGACGAAGCGGCCCTCAGCCGCGCCTGGGCCGAACATCGCGCCATACTGGCGGCGGCACGCCGTGGCGACGCCGATGAAGCCGCGCGCCTGCTCTCGGTCCACATCGTCGGCAGCCGCGACCGGCTGGTGACGTCGCTCGCCAACGATCGGCGCGGTCTTCGCGCCAGAGGCTTTGCCGTCGTTGCTGCTTAAGGCGGATGAAGGGGCGCAAAGCGGCGTCTGGACGTGTGCGCACTTTCGCCCTCGCTTCGCAGACGCCGATGGCGTAAGGAGCGGCGATGGAAAACAACCGATTTGAAACACCTGTGACTGTGAAGTCAGTCGCGGCGGGAAGCACTCAGCTCTTGCGCACGGCGCGTGAGGCTTCCGACTACCTCCTCAACAGCTGGCCCGGCAAGCGCAGCCCCAAGCATCGCGCGGCCCTGCAGGCCTGCCATGACGCACTCGCCGGCGACAAGCCGGCGATGAACGCCAGGCGCGCCTTCATTGCGGCGGCGCGCGAAGTGGACGTCTTTGTCAGCGACAAGGCGCCGGCCTGACACAAGGCGACATCCGAGGCGGCAATCCGGATTGAGGCACGGCCCGCATCTGCGGGCCTTTTGCCGTCACTTTGCCGTTTCGGTTTCGGCTTCAGTCTCGTCTTCGGGCTTCGAACGTTCCCTCGCTGCAACCTTGGCTGCCAGCTTCTCGGCCTTCTTGGCCGCCTTCTGGCGGTCGCGTTCCTTGCGTTCCTGATCGTAGTTTGGTGGTCGCGCCATATCGGCTCCTTTTTCACTGCCTCGCGGCTCTGGTCCTGCCTAGGAGCATTAGCCGTCAAACACAACAGCTGAAGCGATAGTGCGTCGATGATGGCCAGGCTTGCAAGATGCGCGCCGCAATGATGGGGCCACGCCCATCATTGCGGCGGCGATACCTATCGCCGTCGATTTGCCGATCAGATGCCGCTTCGGTCAATCACCAGATCGGCGGCACCAAAGCGGTCCTTTGCCGTCAGCTGCTGGTGCCAGTAGGGATAGAGCAAGGGCGGCCGGCTGACCGCGTCGAGGCGCTCGCGCTCCTCGCCCGAAAGCACCAGGCTTGCCGCCGCGATGTTGTCGAGGAACTGCGTTTCCGTCCTGCCGCCGATCACCAGGGAACTGATGGACGGCCGGCCAAGCAGCCAGGCCAGCGCCACCTGCGCTGCCGACACGCCGCGCTGCGCGCCGATCTCCACAAGCACATCGACGATCCGCCACAGCCGGTCCTCGTCGCGGATCGGTGGTTCCGACCAGCCCGCGAGTTGGCGGGCGGTGGGGCTGTCACGGCGGTATTTGCCGGACAGCAATCCGCCGGCAAGCGGGCTCCAGACCAGAACGCCCAGCCCCTGGTCGACGGAAATCGGCAGCAGTTCGTACTCCGCTTCGCGCGCTTCCAGCGTGTAGTGGATCTGCTGCGTGATGAAGCGCGGCTGATGACGGCTGTCGCTGATGCCGAGCGCCTTCATCACCTGCCAGCCGGAATAGTTGGAGCAGCCGACATAGCGGATCTTGCCCTGGGCAACCAGCGTGTCGAGCGCGCCGATGGTTTCCTCCAGCGGCGTCACGCCATCCCATTCGTGCAGGAAATAGATGTCGATGACGTCGGTCTTGAGCCGCTTCAGGCTCTTCTCGCATTCCCGGATCAGGTGATGGCGCGACAGGCCTTCATCGTTTGGACCTTTGCCGATCCGCATCCGTGCCTTGGAGGCGATCAGCACGTCGCCCTTGCGCTTGCCGCCGAGCGCTTCGCCGATGATTTCTTCGGAAATGCCGTTCGAATAGACATTGGCGGTGTCGATGACATTGATGCCGGCGTCGATACAGAGATCGATCATCCGGCGCGCTTCGTCGAGATCGGTCTTGCCAACCGCCGAAAAAGCACCGGCGCCGCCGAACGTCATGGTCCCCATGGTCAGTGTCGATACTTTCAGGCCGGAACGGCCGAGGGTGCGGTATTCCATGTCGGTCCTCGCGATTGCATTGGGAAAGGGCTGGGGAGGGCGCCCGAAAGTGGCCGCTATTTGTAGGACAATTTGGGCGACGTGTCTCCATGCCAGCGCGGCGGATCGATCATGCCTGGCTGGACCGACGGCGGCGGTGACCATGCTCGCGCTGCAATAAAACCGTCATTGCAGGCCTATATGGAAGTCGGCTCAGGTGTTGCCGTTCCCGGGCTGTAGGCCGGGAGTTTGGGGCGCCGGACGTGGATCGACAGAGCTTGCAAGTGGAGCAGCCGATAATGACCGAGCTAAAACAGAATTCTCCGGCCAGGGATTGGCTTGAAGCCGAGCTCGCCGACACGCTTGACGAAGACTATGAGCTCGAAATGTCGGAGCCGGCGCTGTCGATGGAGATCGCCAAGATCTACAAGAACTCGCATCCGCCTTCGATCGATCGCATGCAGTATTTTCGCGACCTGATCACCCTGCAGTCCGAATTGATCAAGCTGCAGTCCTGGGTCGCCCACCACAAGAAGAAGCTGGTGGTGATCTTCGAGGGACGCGATTCGGCCGGCAAGGGCGGTGTCATCAAACGCATCACCCAGCGCCTCAACCCGCGCATCTGCCGTGTCGTCGCACTGCCGGCGCCGACGGAGCGCGAAAAGTCGCAATGGTATTTCCAGCGCTATGTCCCGTATCTGCCGGCCGGCGGCGAGATCGTGCTGTTCGACCGCTCATGGTACAACCGCTCGGGCGTCGAGCGGGTGATGGGCTTTGCCCAGCCCGATCAGGTCGAAGAATTCTTCCACGACGTGCCGGAATTCGAGCGCATGCTGGTCCGCTCGGGCATCACCGTGGTCAAATACTGGTTCTCGATCACCGACGAGGAACAGCAGATGCGCTTCCTGATGCGCATCCACGATCCGATGAAACAGTGGAAACTGTCGCCGATGGACCTGCAGTCGCGCGTGCGCTGGGAGCAGTACACCAAGGCCAAGGAAGAGACCTTCGCCCGCACCAACATCCCGGAAGCGCCCTGGTTCATCGTCGAGGGCAACGACAAGAAACGCGCGCGGCTGAACTGCATCGACCATCTGCTCAAGCAGCTGCCTTACGAGGAAGTGCCGCACGAGGAGATCACTTTGCCGGAGCGCGTCTTCAACCCCGAATACGAACGCCAGGTGCTGCCGCGCGAGCTCTACGTACCGGAGAAGTATTGAGGCAGACGAAGCTGCGATCTCCCCCACGAGGGGGGAGATTGGCTCTCCACCTTACGCCCGCTTGATGGTGACGTGCGTTGCGAGCGGGGTCGCCACCTGCTCGCTGCAGATATAGCCGAGCTTGAGCATGTCCAGGCCGGCAAAAAGGTTCTCGCCCGTGCCCAGCAGCACCGGCGCGATCGCCAGATGCATCTCGTCGATCAGTTTTTCCTGCAGATATTGCCGTATGGTGGCGACGCCGCCGCCGACCCGCACATCCTTGCCGCCAGCGGCAGCCTTGGCCTGTTCAAGAGCTGAATGGATGCCGTCGATGACGAAGTGGAAAGTGGTGCCGCCCTCCATCGTGATCGGTTCCCGCTTGTGATGGGTCAGCACGAAAACCGGCACATGATAGGGCGGGTTGTCGCCCCACCAGCCTTTCCAGCTGTCGTCAGGCCATTCGCCGCGGATCGGTCCGAACATGTTGCGGCCGAGGATCCAGGCGCCGACATTTTCGAAGCTGCGCGCCGCGAACGCCTCGTTGACGTCGGTGGTGCCGCCATCTTGTCCGAGCACCATCTCGCGGAAGGTGCGGGTGTCGACAAACCACTTGTGCAAGGATTCCCCACCGACGCCGAGCGGATTTTGCAGATCCTGATCGGGACCGGCGCCATAGCCGTCGAGCGATAGGGTGAAAGCGTTGACGCGAAGTTTGGACATGCGAGCCTCCTCGATAACCGATTGTGTTTTGCAAGCAGTTTTTTGTAACAAACCGATTGTGAATTGCAAGCGGTATTTTCAAGCTCAAACGAAGCCCACGCAACGGTCAAGTGGCCCTCGCTATGGATTCCCCGGCCAAGAGCCGGAAATTGGTATGGATGTCGAAGCGGATTGGCCGACATTGCTCGCCGCGACCGGCCGTCGTCGCGAAGAGAAATTACCCCTTCAACATCTCCGCCACTTCGGGTGCGAAATAGGTCAGGATGCCGTCGCAGCCGGCGCGCTTGAAGGCGAGCAGCGATTCCAGCATTGCCTTCTCGCCGTCGATCCAGCCATTGGCGCCTGCCGCCTTGATCATCGAATATTCGCCTGACACCTGGTAGGCGAAGGTCGGCATCTGGAACTCGTCCTTCAGCCGCCGGATGATGTCGAGATAGGGCAGGCCGGGCTTGACCATCAGCATGTCGGCGCCCTCGGCGATGTCCTGTTCGGCCTCTCTCACCGCCTCGTCCGAATTGGCATGGTCGATGTAATAGGTCTTCTTGTCGCCCTTGAGCAGACCGGCGGTGCCCACCGCCTCGCGATAGGGTCCGTAGAAGGCCGAGGCGAATTTGGTCGCATAGGACATGATCGCCACGTCCTGAAAACCATTGGCATCGAGCGCGTCGCGGATGGCGCCGATGCGACCGTCCATCATGTCGGACGGTGCGATGATGTCGGCGCCGGCGGCCGCCTGGATGACTGCAGCGGCGGTCACCTGTTCCACTGTCTCGTCGTTGACGATGATGCCGTCGCGCAGGATGCCGTCATGGCCGTGGCTGGTGAATGGGTCGAGCGCTGCGTCGGTGATGATGCCGATCTGCGGTACCGCATCCTTGATCGCACGGGTGGCGCGGTTGATCACATTGTCGGGATCGAGGATGTGCGAGCCGGTCTGGTCGCGCAGCGAGATGTCCACATTGGGGAAGGTGGCGAGGGCGGGAATGCCGAGTTTTGCCGCGCGCTCTGCCTCCTTGACGGCGAGATCGATCGACAGGCGGAAGACGCCGGGCATGGCGGCGATAGGCTCGCGGATACCCTTGCCCTCGACGACGAAGATCGGCCAGATCAAATCGTCGACCGTGAGCCGGTTCTCCTGCACCAGACGGCGCGACCAGTCGGCCTTGCGCATGCGGCGCAGACGGCGGCTGCCGGTGATCTCGTCGACGCCGCGCGCGCCGGCGGGCTTTGCGGGGGTGAATTTGTTCATCGCCAGTACTCTCGTTCGGGCAGGCTTTTACCACGAGCTCCCGCCGCTGACCAATGCGGCACGATTGTGCCAGCGACCGGGTCGAGGCCTATTCGGGTTGCCCATTGCCTGACAGAATCTGTGCCGCGCCCCTGATGGCGACACGGAAAGCCTCGTCGAAGCCGACACCGCGCACCTGCCAGACGTAGGTCTTGCCGGCCATGACCAGCCGCCAGTCGGCGATCCAGCCCAGTTCCTTGTCGCTCCAGACGAGGCTGCCGTAAAGCGCCTGGTCGGCGCCGGCCCTCTTCGCCAGTGTGTCGAGCTTCGTCATCTCGGCATTGCGAAGCGCCTGATCGTCCAATCCGGCCTGCGACAGCTGCGCCACCGTGGGAAAAGTCACCTGCATGGCCAGCGGTACGGCGGCATTGCCGAACGATTCGCGCATCAGCATGCCACGGTCGTCCTCGGCATCGAGCGCGTAATGCGTTGTTCCGCGCTCGGTCGCCAAAAACACCGCCAGCCGTGGCCGCTCGGTCAGCCACGGCCTGCTGCCGAGCGAAGCCAGCACCGGGTCGATGTCAGCAGGCTTGTACTGGCAGTAGAGATTATGAGGCCGATCGTACGTGCCCTGGTCGTCATGGTTGGGAATGCCTTCCATGCGGTCGCGATAGTGGAAACTGGCGACGAAGGTGCCGGCTTTGTCGCGCAATGCCGTCATTTCAGGTTTCGCCGGCAGGCGCTGATCGCCGGAAACCCGCACCAGAACCGCGTCGAGGCAGCGCTTGAAGCCGGACTGGCGGTTCTTCTCGTACTTGCCGTTGACGATGGTCTGCGAGCTGTAGAGGTCTTCCAAAGTCCCCGCCATGACCGGGTGAACAGCCAAGCAGAGGCTCAGCCCGATTGCCACCGGCGCAAGGTGCGAAAATCGAGTCATAAACAATCGTCCCGTTCGAAGACCCACCAGGTACGCTGCAATGAACTCTACCCAGTTTTCCGTATTGCAGCTCCATTTTTAGCACTGGCTCCTGGTCCGGGCCAGAGCTTGCACCGGTGTCCTCGCCATTGACGCACCCATGCGCCACGCTTTAGCACTTCAGTCCCGGCGGCCGGGAGAGGGATTCTTTCACGATGGATTTTGGCGGAGGCGACGAGATCCGCTTCGAACATCTGGGCCGGGCCGGCGTCGTCACCTTGACGCGGCCGCAGGCGCTCAATGCCTTGACGCACCGCATGATCGGGGCGCTCGACGCCGCTCTTTCCGCCTGGGAGGCCGACCAGGGCATCGACGTCATCGTCGTCAAGGCAGAGGGCAGGGCCTTTTCGGCCGGCGGCGATATCCTGCATGTCTATGAGACAGGTCGGGCGGGAAAACCGCCGGTCGAGTTCTTCGCCGACGAATACCGGCTCAACGCCCGCATCAACAGCTACAAGAAGCCCTATGTCGCCCTGATCGACGGTATCGTCATGGGTGGCGGCGTCGGCATCTCCTTCCACGGCTCGCACCGGGTGATGACCGAGAATGCCCAGTTTGCCATGCCGGAAGTCGGCATCGGCTTCTTTCCGGATGTTGGCGCCAGCCACCTGCTGCCCGATCTCGGCGGCTCCTTCGGCATGTATCTGGCGCTGACCGGCAATCGCATTCGATATGGCGATGCGCTGTGGTCTGGGCTGGCCACCCATACCATCAAGGCCGAGGACCAGGCTGGCTTCCTCGACCGGCTGGCGTTGACCGGCGATCCGGAATCGGTGCTGCGCGGCTTCTTCGTGCAGGCAAGGCGAGAAACCGACAGGCCGACGCTGGAGGCGATTGTCCGTCATTTTTCGCAACCGTCCCTGAACCGCGTCATCGACAGCCTCGAGCGTGCGGCCGCCGCCGATGAGTTCGCGGCAAAGACGCTGGCGACGATCCGCACCCGCTCGCCGACTAGCCTGCGCGTCGCCTGGCGGCAGATCAGCGCCGGACTGACGCTGTCCATGGA
>NZ_RZRP01000860.1:0-2626 GCF_003997795.1 Mesorhizobium sp. M7A.F.Ca.US.005.03.2.1
GGTCTTGGCATCGTTGTTCCCGAGCCGACAAATTCGGTTTCTACCTCAGGCCGGATTTCATCACCAAGCGTCTGTTATCAACGCTCGGGTGGCACCCTCGTCGGTTGCGAACGCTCCCTTGGCGAGCAGATAAAGGAAGTTTCGGGCGCTCGCCCGCACCGCTCAAAACGATGGTGCGCGAACTGCGGTCTCCAGCGACCGGCTTTCGGTCGGGTAACGGTTGACCTCCGCATGCAAACGCACCTGCAGGAGGCACGCTGACCTACCCTATGTCAGCGAATATCGTTTGAGGCCGCTAGAGACGAATTGGGGTCGGTCCGAGCTTTGGACGTTTGCGTCTCGTCATGATGGAGGAGGTCGGCCATTGCTTTTGATGCCTGCCACCAAGCCCCAGCCGGCAAAGCGAGCCCGCCTACCGCCCTGAGCGGGTGGAAGCGCCCTCCCCTCCCCTAAGCCGCTCCGCTGATGGGGCGGTTTTTACTGCCGTAAAAACTGCTCTTTGTGTCAGAAAAACCAGGCGTTTAGCCAGATGAGCCGGAGAGTTCCAGTCGAACGACAACCCGCCATTATCCGACGACAGCAGGAATCGGCCGCAAGGAAGCCCGCTAGTGCTGTTAACCTTCTGTTAACCTAAAACTTCTTGCCGGGCTTTCCGAATCGGAGCTTAATGGCGCTTGTTGAATAATTTCATCGCAAAAAGCGCCAATTCAGGTTTTCGACGAGAATGAATATCGCCATGCGGCTACCGAGCTTCGAGTTCGATGAGAAAATCCTCGAGCAGGGTGCTGAGATATCACGGCGCCTTAACCAGCTTCGGATGGAGAAATTTCCCCCCGATGCGGCCAAGACGCTGCGTTCGTTTTCGATGGCAGAAGTCGCTCACTATCTTGGTGTCTCGCAGAACAATCTGAAGCGCCTTCATCTGGAGGGCAAGGGCCCCCTGCCCGAGCAGATCCCATCGGGACGCCGGTCCTACACTGCCCAGCAGATGCTTGAGCTGCGCCATTTCCTGGACCAGCATGGCAGGACCGAAGTCAAGAAGTATGTCCCGCACCGCAAGTCCGGCGACAAGCTCCAGGTCGTTGCTGTCGTCAACTTCAAGGGGGGCAGTGGCAAGACAACGACTGCCGCCCACCTCGCCCAGCATCTGGCCTTGACCGGCCACCGTGTTCTTGCAATCGATCTCGATCCTCAAGCCTCACTGTCGGCCCTGCATGGCTTCCAGCCGGAACTTGATAACAACCTCTCGCTCTATGAGGCGATTCGTTACGATGACGAACGCCGCTCGATTGCGGACGTAATCCTTCCGACGAATTTTCCAGGTCTCGATATCATCCCCGCCAATCTCGAATTGCAGGAATACGAATACGACACGCCCCTCGCCATGCAGGATAAGACGTCAAATGCCGGGCGCCAGTTCTTCACGCGCATGGCGAAGGCGCTAACGGAGGTCGACGATCGCTATGACGTTGTCGTGGTCGATTGCCCGCCCCAGCTTGGCTACCTGACGTTGACGGCCATGTCGGCGGCGACGTCGGTTCTCATTACAGTTCATCCGCAGATGCTCGACCTGATGTCGATGAGCCAGTTCCTGCTCATGCTCGGCGGCATATTGAAAACCATCAAGGCCGCCGGTGCGGCAATCGAGCTCGATTGGTTTCGATATCTGATCACACGCTACGAGCCGACGGATATCCCGCAGGCGCAGATGGTAGGCTTCATGCAGTCCATGCTTGCCGGCCAGATCCTGGAGAACCCGATGTTGAAGTCGACGGCGATTTCGGACGCGGGTCTCACCAAGCAGACGCTCTACGAGGTGGAGAAGTCGGCCTTTACCCGTTCCACCTACGACCGTGCACTGGAATCCCTCGATGCGGTCAATGCTGAAATCGCGACGCTGATCCATCGTGCGTGGGGACGGTCATGACGGCGAAGTTTACGGCAGTAAAAACTGGAAATTTTGTCTTTGAAATCAAATCGCTAACCGCGATTGGAGGCGGTTAAATGGCACGCAGGGACATTTTCGGCAGTGTGTTGGGCCCTGCGACGGCAGTGGCTGATGCGAAGGACGTATCCGGGTATGCCGTTCGCGGGGCGTCGCGCTCCATCATGCAATCCTTCGAGGAGCTCTCCAAGAGCTCGGTCGTGGATCTCGATCCGGCATTTGTAGACACCTCCTTCGTTTCGGATCGCCTGGACGAAGACGATGAGGCATATCAGGAGTTGCTTGCGGCCATTCGGGAAAGAGGACAAGATTCTCCGATCCTGGTCAGGCCTCATCCTGAGCTCTCCGGTCGCTTTCAGACCGTCTTCGGGCATCGGCGCGTCAAGGTTGCCCGCCAGCTGGGACGGCCAGTACGCGCGGTCGTCAAGAAGATGGGCGATGAGGATCATGTTATTGCCCAGGGCCAAGAGAACGCCGCAAGGGCCAATTTGTCCTTCATCGAAAGGACCCTGTTTGCCGATCGCATTCTCAAGCGCGGCCACACGCCCGACACGGTGAAGTCGGCTTTGGCGCTCGATGACACGACCTTCTCGAAGATGCGTTCTGTTACCAGCAACATTCCAGAGCCAGTCATTGTGGCCATTGGCGCCGCCAAGACTGTTGGTCGGGACAGATGGTGGC
>NZ_RZRP01000861.1:0-2625 GCF_003997795.1 Mesorhizobium sp. M7A.F.Ca.US.005.03.2.1
GAGTTTTGCCGTGGCGCGGCCGATGCCGGAACTGGCGCCGGTGACGATGGCGATCTTGTTTGCGAGTGCGAACATTTTTGCATCCTTTTCTTCGCGCCGGCTTGACCGGCAGTTGGGATGCTTGGTCGCAGATCGAGGCCAGGCGAGCCACCCGATACCCGCCAAGATGCTGGAAAGCGCCGACGCGCCGGATGCGTCTTTTTCACCACGGCGCAAAACGGCAAGCGCCGTCGCAAACAGCGCAAGGGTGGAAGCGCTGTTTCGCTAGTGATACACCTCGCGCGCCGGGACCGACTGAACGCCGGCCGCCATTCGCGAAGCCTTTTTGGGGCGAGGTTGGGACGTTGAAGAAATATTCGGTATTCGCCATCGCCCGTGAAGCCATGCGCGGCCACAAGGGCTGGGAAGAACAGTGGTCCTCGCCTGAGCCCAGGAAAGAATACGACGTCATCATCGTCGGCGCCGGCGGCCATGGCCTGGCCACCGCCTATTACCTCGCCACGGTTCACGGCATCACCAATGTCGCGGTGCTGGAAAGGGGCTGGCTCGGCGGCGGCAACACAGGCCGCAACACCACCATCATCCGCTCCAACTATCTCTATGACGAGAGCGCCGGCATCTACGACCATGCACTGAAGCTGTGGGATGGGCTGAGCCAGGAGCTCAACTACAACGTCATGTATTCGGCGCGCGGCGTCATGATGCTCGCGCACAATGTGCACGACGTGCAGGTGCTGAAGCGCCACGTGCACGCCAACCGGCTGAACGGTATCGACAATGAGTGGCTGACGCCGGAGCAGGCGAAGGAATTCTGCCCGCCGCTCAACACCTCCAGGGATGCGCGCTATCCGGTGGTCGGTGCGGCGCTGCAGCGGCGCGGCGGCACGGCGCGCCACGATGCGGTTGCCTGGGGCTATGCGCGCGGCGCCTCGGCGCGCGGCGTCCATATCATTCAGAATTGCGAGGTCACCGGGGTCAAGCGGGCGGCCAATGGCGCGGTTTTGGGCGTCGACACGACGCGCGGCTTCATCGGTGCCAAGAAGGTCGGCGTCGTTGCCGCCGGCCATTCCTCAGTGATCATGAACATGGCCGGCGTGCGCATGCCGCTGGAGAGTTATCCATTGCAGGCGCTGGTGTCGGAACCGGTCAAGCCGGTGGTGCCCTGCGTGGTCATGTCGAACACGGTGCACGCCTATATCTCGCAGTCCGACAAGGGCGAGCTGGTGATCGGCGCCGGCACCGACCAGTATGTCTCCTATTCGCAGACCGGCGGCCTGCACATATTGCAGCACACGCTGGACGCCATCTGCGAGATGTTCCCGATCTTCACGCGCATGAAGATGCTGCGCTCGTGGGGCGGCATCGTCGACGTCACGCCCGACCGCTCGCCGATCCTGGCCAAGACGCCGGTGCCCGGGCTTTATGTCAATTGTGGCTGGGGCACGGGCGGCTTCAAGGCGACGCCGGGCTCGGGCCATGTCTTTGCCCACACCATCGCCAAAGACGATCCGCATCCGATCAATGCGCCCTTCACCATCGAGCGCTTCCGCACCGGCCGGCTCATCGACGAGGCGGCGGCGGCGGCGGTGGCGCACTGATGATGGCTGGGATGGCTGTCGCGATGCCGCTGATTCTGGCGGGGGAACACGTGCTGGCGGGGGAACGGGGCATGTTCCATTTTCCGTCGGCTGACGAAGTGCGCACGCAACCGATCAGCCGCACCGGCAACGAGACCGTCTGGCCGTTTTCGGTCGACGACGGCACGCTGGCCTGCGTCTGGAGCGGCGGCCAGCGGGTGGTGATGTTCTTCGAGGGACGTCCCGAAGGGCTTGACGAAGACGAGACATTCCAGCCGCGTCAAGTCATCGTCACCACCGATCCGATGCAACTCACTCTCGGCAACATGGCGTCGCGCGATCTGTTTCGTCCCGCTGCAAGCGTGGAGGAACGCATCCGGCTCGTCGCGCCGTTCGCGACCCTGGGACAGAAGCTTTGCGATCAACCGGCGGGCGCCCGCGTCGGCCACGGCGAATTGTAGGAACGAACAAATGCTTCTCATCCGCTGCCCCTATTGCGAGGAAGAGCGTCCGGAACTCGAGTTCCGCAACGCCGGCGAGGCGCATATCGCGCGCTCGGCCAATATGGCCGGCGAGAGCGACGACGATTTCGAAAAGTTCTTCTTCATCCGCTCCAACCCCAAGGGCATCATCTATGAGCGGTGGCGGCACATGCATGGCTGCGCGCGTTTCTTCAACGCCGTGCGCGACACCGTCACCGACAGGTTCGTCATGACCTACAAGGCCGGCGAACCCAAACCCTCCAAGCTGCCAGGAGTTGGCAAATGAGCGGCGCGTCGTACCGCATTTCCGGCGCCGGCCGCTTCAGCCAAGCCAAGACCGCGCGTTTCAGCTTCGATGGCCAGTCCTATGCCGGCATCGAGGGCGACACGCTGGCCTCGGCGCTGCTCGCCAATGGCGTCCATCTGGTCGGCCGTTCGTTCAAGTACCACCGTCCGCGCGGCATCCTGTCGGCGGGCGCCGAGGAGCCGAACGCGCTGGTCGAAATCAGGCGCGACGCGGCACGCAAGACGCCGAACGTGCGCGCGACTGTGCAGGAGCTTTATGA
>NZ_RZRP01000862.1:0-2623 GCF_003997795.1 Mesorhizobium sp. M7A.F.Ca.US.005.03.2.1
CCTATGAACTTGGTTTGAATGACCAGGATCGAGCGGAGCGGCGCGGGAGAGATCTGCAGCATCTGTTTCCGGGAGCAATTTGCGGATGGCCGCAAATTGGGCAGGAACAATGTCGAGATTACGCGACGCCGCCAGCACGTTCGCGTGAATTGTCTTACAAAACGGTAAGCTGGATGGATCCTATCCGCGGCCTGTTTTCGCAACCAGCACCGCTGCCTGCGCTGCCGCCAGCCTGGCGATCGGCACGCGATAGGGCGAACAGGACACGTAGTCGAGGCCGACCTCTTCGCAAAAGCGGATCGAGGCCGGATCGCCGCCATGTTCGCCGCAAATGCCGAGCTTGATGTCGGGCCGCGTCGCCTTGCCCTTTTGCGCGGCCATGCGCACCAGTTCGCCGACGCCCTCGATGTCGAGCGAGACGAACGGGTCCTGATCGATAATGCCCTTCTGGCGGTAGGTTTCCAGGAACGAGGCCGCATCGTCGCGCGAAATGCCGAAGGTCGTCTGGGTCAGGTCGTTGGTGCCGAAGGAGAAGAATTCGGCTGATTCTGCAATGACATGCGCGCGGATGGCGGCGCGGGGAAGCTCGATCATCGTGCCAGTGAGATAGTCGATCTTGACGCCGGTTTCCTCCATGACGCTCTTGGCAACCGCATCGATGCGCGCCTTGACGTAATCGAGCTCCTTCACCAGGCCGACGAGCGGCACCATGATCTCGGGGACCACCAGGGCGCCGGCCTTCCTGCCGGCCTCCACGGCCGCCTCGAAAATGGCCCGTGCCTGCATCTCGGCGATCTCGGGGTAGGAGACGGCCAGGCGGCAGCCACGATGGCCGAGCATCGGGTTGAACTCGTGCAGCGCCTCGGTGCGCTGCCTGAGCTTGTCGGGCGACACGTTCATGGCGGCGGCGACCTCGGCGATTTCAGCCTCGGTCTTGGGCAGGAATTCGTGCAGCGGCGGATCGAGCAGTCGGATCGTCACCGGCAGGCCGGCCATGATCTCGAACAGTTCGAGGAAATCCGAGCGCTGCATGGGCAGAAGCTTGGCGAGTGCGGCGCGCCGGTCCTTTTCGGTGTCGGCCAGGATCATCTCGCGCATGGCGACGATGCGGTCGCCGTCGAAGAACATGTGCTCCGTGCGGCAAAGCCCGATGCCTTCGGCGCCGAAGGAGCGCGCCATGCGCGCATCGAGCGGTGTTTCGGCATTGGTGCGCACCTTCATGCGCCGCACCGCGTCCGCCCATTCCATGATGGCGGCAAAATCGCCTGACAGTTCAGGCTGCAGCATGGCAACCGCGCCCTTCAGCACCTGGCCGTTGCCGCCATCGATGGTGATGATGTCGCCTTTGCGGAAGGTCTGCCCCATCGAGAGCAGCGTGCCGGCCCTGTAGTCGACGCGCAGCGAGCCGGCACCCGAGACGCAAGGCTTGCCCATGCCGCGCGCCACCACCGCGGCGTGGCTGGTCATGCCGCCGCGCGTGGTCAGGATGCCTTCCGCCGCATGCATGCCGTGGATGTCTTCGGGACTGGTTTCGATGCGCACCAGGATCGCCTTGCGCCCTTGTGTCTTCAAGTCCTCGGCGTCAGCTGAGGAAAAGACGATCTCGCCGGTAGCGGCACCGGGCGAGGCCGGCAGTCCGATGCCGATGACGTCGCGCGCGGCCTTGGGGTCGATGGTGGGATGCAGCAACTGGTCGAGCGAGGCCGGGTCGATACGGGCAACGGCTTCCTCTTTCGTGATCAGCCTGTCCTGCGCCATCTCGACGGCAATTTTCAGCGCCGCCTTGGCGGTGCGCTTGCCGGAGCGGGTCTGCAGCATCCACAATTTGCCGCGCTCGATGGTGAATTCGAGATCCTGCATGTCGCGGTAGTGCTTCTCCAGACTATCGGAGATGGTGACGAAGGACTGGAACGCGTCAGGCATCAGCTTCTGCAGCGACGGCTTGTCCGAGCCTGCTGCGATACGCGCCGCTTCGGTGATGTTCTGCGGCGTGCGGATGCCGGCAACGACGTCCTCGCCCTGCGCGTTCACCAGGAACTCGCCATAGAGCATCTTTTCGCCGGTCGACGGGTTGCGCGTGAAGGCAACGCCGGTGGCCGAGGTTTCGCCCATATTGCCGAACACCATGGCCTGGACGTTGACCGCCGTGCCCCAGCTTTCGGGAATATCGTGCAGGCGGCGATAGGTGATGGCGCGGTTGTTCATCCAGCTCGAGAACACGGCTGATATCGCGCCCCAGAGCTGCTCATGCGGATCCTGCGGAAACGGCCTGCCAAGCTCTTCCTCGACTTTGGCCTTGTAGAGCGCGATGACGCCCTGCCATTCGAGCGCCGTCAGTTCGGTGTCGAGCTCGTGCCCGAGACCGCCCTTCTGGTCCTCCAGGATTTCCTCGAACACTTCGTGGTCGAGACCCATGACGACATCGGAATACATCTGGATGAAGCGGCGGTAGCTGTCATAGGCAAAGCGCGCATCGCCGGAATCGGCGGCCAGCGCCTCGACCGTCTCGTCGTTCAGGCCGAGATTGAGGACGGTGTCCATCATGCCGGGCATCGAGGCGCGAGCGCCGGAACGCACCGACACCAGCAGCAGTTTCGACGGGTCGCCGAACCGACGACCGGTC
>NZ_RZRP01000863.1:0-2622 GCF_003997795.1 Mesorhizobium sp. M7A.F.Ca.US.005.03.2.1
CCTCAACACCCATTGCCACAAATGGCCGGTCCTCTGGCTCGACTGCACCGGCCTCGCCAACATCCCGCTGATCGAGGAGATCGGCCGCATTTTCAGCCTGCATCCGCTGGCGCTGGAGGACGTCGTCAACACCGGCCAGCGGCCTAAGGTCGACTTCTTCGAGGACCATGCCTTCGTCGTCGTCAGGATGATCGACGATGTCACCTCGCACCGCTATGAGCAGATCGCCGTCTTCTTCGGCAGCAACTTCGTCGTTACCTTCCAGGAGCGGGAAGGCGATCCATTCGATCCGGTGCGCAAGCGCATCGAAAGTTCGGCGCCCAACCGGCTGCGCGCCCGCGGCGCCGACTATCTTGCCTATGCGCTGATCGATGCCATCGTCGACAGCTATTTTCCGCCGATCGAGGCCGCCGGTGACATGGTCGACAGCATCGAGGACCAGATGCTGCATTCGCCGCACAAACACCAGATGCGGCAGCTACATGAATTGCGGCGTGACGCCAACGTGCTGAAAGGCGTGCTGTGGCCGATGCGCGATGCGCTGGCGACGCTGATCCGCAACGATGTGCCCTATGTGAAGGCCGAGACCAAGATCTTCCTCAACGACACGCTCGACCATGCGCTCAGGCTGATCGAGCTGGTCGAGACCCAGCGCGATATGCTGACCGGCCTGATCGAGATGCACCTGTCGCTGAGCCAGGCGCGCACCAACGACGTTATCAGCTATCTCACCATCGTCTCGGTCATCTTCATGCCGCTCACCTTCCTGGTCGGCATCTGGGGCATGAATTTCGATCCGGAGTCTTCGCCCTGGAACATGCCGGAACTGAAGGCCTACTACGGCTATCCCTTGTCGCTGCTGTTCATGGCGCTTGTCGCGTTCGGGCTGATCGCCTTCTTCAAATGGAAGAAATGGCTTTGACAGGGATAAACCTGCCATTTTGGCCTGAAAAGCCGGCTTGTGAATTGGGCTGGTGTTTTCCGGGGAATTGCACTATATGCGCCGCAGCTTAGCGCTATGACGCTTTGCTTGCACCGGCCCCTGCTGGACGACATCCCGGCTGAGGGCGACCCGTTTCCTCAAACAGATAAGGAAAAACACGATGTCGATTACTGCCGAGCGCAAACAGGAATTGATGGGTGAATTCGCAACCGCCAAGGGCGATACCGGGTCTCCGGAAGTCCAGGTGGCCATCCTTTCCGAGCGAATCAAGAACCTGACCGACCATTTCAAGGACCACAAGAAGGATAACCATTCCCGCCGTGGTCTGCTTGCTCTCGTCTCCCAGCGCCGCAGCCTGCTTGATTATCTCAAGCGCAAGGACGACGCGCGCTACCAGACGCTGATCGAGAAGCTCGGTCTGCGTCGTTGACGAATTGACCGGCGGGCTTTCGAAGGAGAGCCCGCCGGTCGCGCATTCTGCCAGTCGTATCGACTGGCCAGACCCGGTTTCGATCGTGCAGAGGGCACTCGAAACCGCCCATGGACGGTCATGGGGCAGGATTGCAGGACGCTCGCGCGCACCGCGCCGAAACACCCGAGCCTCCCGTTGTCTTGCCCGTGGCTGCCCGAGAAAGGAAGCCAGGGAAAGGGCATCTCCGCGCACCGTGAAACGGCGCGGCCCTTTCCTCATATTAAGGACAAGAGATGTTCAATCACCACAAAGTGGAAATCGAATGGGGCGGTCGTCCGCTCATCCTCGAAACCGGCAAGATCGCGCGCCAGGCTGATGGCGCGGTGCTCGCCACCTACGGCGAGACCAAGGTCCTCGCCACCGTCGTTTCGATGAAGGAGCCGAAGCCCGGCCTCGATTTCTTCCCGCTGACCGTCAACTACCAGGAAAAGTCCTACGCCGCCGGCAAGATCCCGGGTGGCTATTTCAAGCGTGAAGGCCGTCCGAGCGAGAAGGAAACGCTGGTTTCCCGCCTCATCGACCGCCCGATCCGCCCGCTCTTCGCCTCCGGCTACAAGAACGACACCCAGATCGTCGTCACCGTCGTCCAGCATGATCTCGAGAACGATCCCGACATCCTGTCGATCGTTGCCACTTCGGCCGCCCTGACGCTCTCCGGCGTTCCCTTCATGGGCCCGGTCGGCGGCGCCCGCGTCGGCTACATCAACGGCGAATACGTTCTGAACCCGCATGTCGACGAGATGCAGGAATCCAAGCTCGACCTCGTTGTCGCCGGCACCGCCGACGCTGTGCTGATGGTTGAGTCCGAAGCCAAGGAATTGGGCGAAGAGCTGATGCTCGGCGCCGTCATGTTCGGCCACAAGGGCTTCCAACCGGTCATCGACGCCATCATCAAGCTGGCCGAAGTCGCCGCCAAGGAGCCGCGCGACTTCACCGCGCCGGACTATTCCGCGCTTGAAGCCGAGATGCTGAAGATCGTCGGCGACGAACTCAGCAATGCCTACAAGAACGTCGACAAGCAGAAGCGTTACGCCGCCGTCGACGCCGTCAAGGCGAAGGTCAAGGCAGCGTTTGCCCCGGCCGAAGGCGAAGATGCCAAGTACACTTCCGAGCAGATCGGTTCGGTATTCAAGGAACTCCAGGCCAAGGTCGTGCGCTGGAACATCCTCGACACCGGTTCGCGCATCGATGGCCGTGACCTCAAGAC
>NZ_RZRP01000864.1:0-2615 GCF_003997795.1 Mesorhizobium sp. M7A.F.Ca.US.005.03.2.1
ATTCAGCGGCCGTGGCCACGCGAACGGGATTTACAGCGCCATAACGTCGAAGGGAACCGGATGTCGGCCTGGCACAATGATTACTGGCCTTGAAGGTGTCTGGGACGACGAAGGCGGAGGCTACCGCAGCGCCTTCTGCCCGCCCGCCGCCGTGATCACCCCGACAATGATCAGCCCCGTCAGCAGCAACCGCACCCCCGCGCTCACCCCAAACGTGTTGAGCATGGTCAAAAGCAGCACCAGGAACAAAGCCGCGCCCCAGACGCCGGGGACATTGGCCTTGCCGCCGGCGACCGACGTGCCGCCGATGACGACGACGGCGATCGAGGCCAGCAGGTATTCGTTGCCGATGTCGACATTGGCGCCGCGGAAATAGCCGGCGAGCAGCGCGCCGTCGATGCCGCCGAGCGCGCCCGACAGCGTGTAGGTGAGGAAGCGGATGCGGCCGACATTGACACCGGCCAGCCACGCCGCGCGAATGTTCTGGCCGATCGCCAGCACCGAGCGGCCATAGATCATACGCTGCAGCGCGATGGCCGCGCCGACGGTGAACAATACCGTGAGGATCGCCAGCACCGGAATGCCCAGCACCTGCCAGTTGGCAAAATCGGCGAAGCCCGGCGGCGGCTTGATCTGCAGCCCGCGGCCATAGCTGATGTCGATCGACTGGATGATGAAGCTGGCCGATAGCGTGGCGATGATCGGCGGGATGCGCAGCGCCCAGATCAGCAGGTAGTTGGCGGCGCCGATCGCCGCCCCGCAGGCAAGTGCCGCCAAAAGCCCGACCGCGATCATGGAATCGTTGCCGTCCATCACCTTCATCGCGACGGCGCTGGCAAGGCCGATATTGGCCGGCAGCGACAGGTCGACATTGCCTGGTCCCAGCGTGATGACGAACATCTGGCCGACGCCGACAATGACGGTGAATACCGCCAGCGAAAGGGCTGCCGTCACCATGCCACCCCCGCCATAGCCGCCGGTGAAGGCGATCGTCGCCAGCCACACCAGCAGCGCGCCGAGGAACGACCAGATCCAGGGTTTGGTAAGCAGCGATCTCACCGATGTCATCGCTCACCTCTCCTTGCGGCTGATCAGCACGCGCGCCGCCAGCACGATGATCAGGATGGCGCCGTTGGCGGCCACCTGCCAGTCGGGTGGAATGTGCATGAAGGTGAGCAGCGGCGAGGCGGCCAGCGCCAGCGTCAGCGCGCCGATCACCGCACCGATCGGCGACACCCGGCCGCCGACGAATTCGCCGCCGCCGAGGATGACGCCGGCGATCGCCAGCAGCGTGTAGCCATTGCCGATATTGGCATCGGCCGAGGTGGTGATGCCGATCAGCGCCATGCCGGACAGCACGCCGAACAGGCCGGCGAGCGCAAACAGCACGATCTTGGTTCGGAGCAGCGACCAGCCGGCGCGACCGAGTGCCGCCGGATTGCCGCCCGAGCCGCGCAAGATCACGCCATAGGAGGTGCGCATCAGGCCGAAATGGACGATGAGGCCGATCAGCAGCGCGGCGATGATCGGAAACGGCACGAAAGGCGGCTTGAACGCCATCAGCCCGAGCAGCCAGTCCGGCGCCTTGCCGCCCGGTTTGGGCAGGACGAGAATCGCGAGCCCCTGCCAGACGAAGCTCATGCCGAGCGTCACCACGATGGACGGCAGGTTGCGCAGATGGATCAGTGCGCCGAGCAGCGCATAGACGCCGATCGATCCGAGCAGGATGGCGGCGCCGAGCAGCGGCGCGTCCTTCAGCCAGGTCGCGGTGACACAGCCGACGAAGCCGACGAAAGTGCCGATCGACAGGTCGAGCTCGTTTCCGGCAATGACGAACATCTGCGCGATCGTCGCCAGCGCGATCGGGATCGCCAGGTTGAGCATCAGGCTGAAGCCGAAATAGCTGATGGCGCGCGGGTTGAGCCAGGCGATGGCGAGCAGCACCAGCGCCAGCGACAGCGCCGGCAGCAGCCCGCGCAGCAGGCGCGCGCGGGCCAGCGCGCCGCGCTCGGCGGAAGTCCTGGCAGCGGTGTCGAGGCTGGCGGCCGTCATCTCAGGCCGCATCGCCGAAGGAGGACTGGATGATCTTCTCTTCGGTCAACTCGTCGCGACGCAGATTGGCGACGATGCGGCCGTTCTTGAAGACATAGATGTGGTCGCAATTGTCGAGCTCTTCGGTTTCCGTGGTGTACCAGAGGAAGGTACGGCCGCGACCGGCCTCTTCGCGCACGAGGTCGTAGACCTCCAGCTTGGTGCCGATGTCGACGCCACGCATCGGGTCGTCCATCAGCACGATCTGTGCATCCGAGCCGAGCGCACGCGCAAACAGCGCCTTCTGCTGGTTGCCGCCCGATAGCGAGAAAATGTTGTTGTTCATGTCAGGCGTACGGATGCCGATCTTCTTCTGCCAGAATGCGGCAAGCTCGGCCTCGCGCTGCGGCGAGATCAGCAGCCCGTTGCGCAGCCGCGCCAGCGAGCGGATGCCGATGTTCTCAGCAATCGACCATTGCGGAAAGATGCCATCCGACTGGCGGTCGCCGGCGACCAGCGCCACCGGCGCTGTCACCTCGATGCCGGCCCGGGCGCGCGTGGCGCCGCGGAAGATCGCCAGCAGC
>NZ_RZRP01000865.1:0-2611 GCF_003997795.1 Mesorhizobium sp. M7A.F.Ca.US.005.03.2.1
AATCCTACGTGCGCCGGGTCACCATCAACAGCGCCATCCCTGATATTGAGCGGCGTTTGAAACCTTACATCGATCGCATCGTCGCCATGCGGCCAATCCGGATCAAGGAGGCCGAGCGCGTGCTGTTGCTGATGAGCGATCTTGGCGGCCTGACCATCGAAGGCACTTTCATTCGGCCCGAAACGCCCTCCGCCGGCGGTGATCTGAAACTCGACATTGGCTTCAAGCGGGCCGGCGCAAACGCAATAGTCGACAATCTCGGCAGCAATGCCGTCGGCCCATTTCAGCTGACCGGCACCGGCACCTTCAACGATGCGCTTAGGCTGTTCGATGTGGCGAACATCGCCCTGGTGACCATTCCGGACAGTCCCGAGGAGTTGAAGTTCGTGCTGGCTTCGCACGATGTCCCGATCGGGTATGACGGACTGCATGTAGGCTATAGCATCGGTTATGTCTCTTCCCAGCCGGGCGCCGACCTCAAGCCTCTCGATGTCGACATAGCCTCTAGGTTCGGCAGCGCGTATGCCAACTACCCACTGCTGCGGACAATTGACCACAGCCTGTTTAGCCGCCTTGAATTGAACTTCAAGGACAACTCGCTGGCGTTGGGCGGCGAAACGCAGACGGATGAGGACCTCCGATGGCTGGCGGCCTCCCTTAAGTATACCGGTGAGTTGGAAAACGGCGCCATCACGCTGACAGGTACTTTCGGCCAAGGCCTCGACGGCTTTGGCGCGAGCAGCAGCACCGATCCGCTTGCACCGCGTCCAGGCGTTCCTGATGACTACAGGTATTTTCGGGGCGACCTCGACCTTACCAAGGAGATCGCTTCGCTGGCCGTCGCCCACCTCAGAGTGGCTGCTCAATATGCGCCGACGGCGGTGCCATCGTCGGTCCAGTTGGTGCTCGGCGGCGATCCCTATGGCCTGGCTTTCGATGGCTCGGCCGCTTCAGGCGATAGCGGGATAGCGGCCTCGCTGGAATTGGGACGCAACATCGAACTCCCGGAGGCTTTGCCGATCCCAAATCTGAACGTGTTTGCTTATGTCGATTACGGTGCGGTCTGGAACCACGATACGGGCGTGGATTACATCGAGGCGGAACTCGGCTCGGCCGGAATAGGTGCAAAGGCTGCATTTGGGCAACACCTCAATGCAAGGGCGCTTGTTGCGGTACCGTTCAGAGATAACCGAGGTCTGACTGATACCGGCACGCGTTTTTTGTTCCAGCTAATCAGCTCGTATTAGGTGGCGTAGCTCCCGCCTGAACTGCCCTTATCTTGGCGCAAGTTGCGCGACGAGATCATTCGTTGCTGCGACCATCGCCTTGAACCCGCCGACACTGAACTGATTGATCGAGGCGAAGACACCGACACCGCGCGTTGGCGCCAACACCACATAACTGAACTGCCCCTGCAATCCGCCGGTCTTGTTGAGCATCATGGGCTTGTCCTTGTCGGCCAGAACTCCGACCCAGCCAAGCGTCATCATTCCCATCGGCCCCGCATCGTCGATGCCGATTACCGGCGAGAGACCGTCGCGCCAGAGCCAGCCCGCATGGTCGACGGTACGCTCCGCATCGCCGGCCGCATCCTTGCGAAGGTGCCAGGCCATGAACTTCATCATGTCGGCGGCGGAGGTGTAGAGCCCGCCCGCGCATCCGATCGTTTCCGGCGAAGGAACGAGGGGCAACGGTGTGCCGTCGAAGAAATGGCCCTGCATGGTCCGCGCCGCATCGCCTTCCGCCAGGTTGAGCTTGGTGTCGGTCAGTTGGCGGGGCGTGAGCACCCGCTCGGCCAGCAGATCGCCATAGGACTTGCCACCGGCATTGGCCAGCGCGAGGCCGAGCAGATCGTAACCCCAGTTCGAGTAAAAGGCACCCGTGCCGGGAGGGAAAAGATAGGGTTCCGGCTTCGCAAGCTCAGCGCGGCTGAGGTCGAAGGTATTGCCGGCGAACGGGTCGTCCGGCGTGCCGCCTGTCTGGTTCGGTACCTCGCGCGGCAGGCCGGATGCCTGCGTCACCAGATCGATGAGCCTCGGCGTTCGTCCTTCGAGCCCAGGCACGGTCCAGTCCTTCCCGAGGTGTTTGGCAAGGGGATCGGTCGCGCCGATGACGCCATCCACAATCATCGAGCCCATCAGATCGCCGCAGAAGGTCTTGGAGATCGAGGCTATCCGCATCAGCGTATGTTCGTCGGGCACCTGCCCCGAGCCCTTGCGGATTTCGCCGAAGCCAGCGAAGGCCGTCTCGCCGTTGCGAACCGCGGCGATCACGAGGCCAGGAGCGCCCGAGCCCAGGAAGGCGATGCCGCCGGCAAATCCCACGGCTTCCTCAAGCAGACGATCTTTGGCGGCGGCGACGTGAGGAGCCGCAAGGACGCAGGCTGCCGTGAAGCAGAGGATGAGCAAGCGCCTGTGGCCTGAACCGGTCATTGGAATGTCCTCGACGAGAAATCTGATTGTGAGACGAGAGCGCAGTCAGCGGGGCGCGAGCTGATAGATCAGTTCGTTTACTGCGTGCACCATTGCTTCAAAGCCCCCGGCGTTGAACTGGTTGATCGCCGCGAAGACGCCGACGCCGCGCGTCGGCGCGATGGCAACATATGTAAACA
>NZ_RZRP01000866.1:0-2608 GCF_003997795.1 Mesorhizobium sp. M7A.F.Ca.US.005.03.2.1
GAAAAGTGCGAACCGAGATAAGCCTTGCGGAAACCAGCCGCCCGATCAGGTTTCTTGGGTTGACTGCCGTATCCAACGACGGTTCGAAGAGTTCGGTGGCCAGCAATCTCGCTACGCTCTACTCGATGTCGGGCCTGAAGACGCTGGTGATTGACGCCGACATCCGGCGCCCGACCATGACCCCCTCGCGGCTTCTGAGCCAGTCGGGAGCCCTCGACCTACCGTGCCAGGACCCTGTCCGTCTCAACATCGTTCGTGCTGCGGGGCGGCCGTTCGACATCCTTTCCAGTTCGACCGTGGACGCCAGACACCTCCTGGCGCCTAGCAAGATGGAGGCGTTCCTCTCGGAGCTAGCCGCTAGTGACCTTGCCGCCAACGGACTTCCTGCCTACGACATTGTCATACTCGACCTGCCGACGCTTGCCTCGGGTGCCGACGAACTGATTGTCGGATCTGTCCTGGACGGCGTGGTGATCGTTGCCGAGTGGGGCAAGACACAGGTCCAGACGCTGCAGGAACTTGTCAAGACGTTGCAGGCCTGCAGGACCCCGATACTAGGCGTACTCTTGGCCAGGGTCCGCGCGCCCAAGCGCCGCAAAGCATGAAACCGTAGCGAGACATTCTCCTTCGGAAGTTGCAAAAAGTCTAGGAGGATCATTCCTTGGGATTAGGGGGATAGCCCCTGAGCGTCACGCTACCTCCTTTGCCCTTCTTGTCGACAACCTCCGACCTTGGAAGAGTGCAACAACAAGTCGAAACAGCGATTGTTCCATGACAACGAACGCCTTCGAGTCACATCAGGCAGCCCCGATCTGGGTTCAGCCATCTCTGCCTATCCCGTCCGACAGCCGAACGGCAGTCCTGCACGTCCTTCCCGCATCCGACAACAACGGTGCCGGGGCAGTGTTGACGGACCTTTCGCCCGCGCTCAGGTTGGGAACGACGAACCCTCCTGTGGGCGGTCTCCTGAAGCGCATCATGGATCTGGTAGTAGCATTCACGGCGCTTATGGTTGCCGCGCCGGTAATGATTGTCGTTGCTCTGCTGATCAGGATGACGGCAGGAGGCCCAGCAGTGTTCTCGCATAGCCGCATCGGCTTTGGCGGAAAGCCATTCGATTGCTACAAGTTCCGCTCGATGGTCACCAATTCGGACGAAGTTCTGAAGTCATTTCTCGACAGCAACCCTCAAGTCAGGTTGGAATGGGAGGAGACCCGCAAGATCAGGAACGACCCCCGCGTCACGGTGCTTGGGTGGATGCTGCGTAAGTCGAGCCTCGACGAACTCCCGCAATTGTTCAACATCATCCGCGGCGACATGAGTTGTGTGGGTCCAAGGCCCATCGTCAAGGACGAACTAAAATGCTACGGCGACCACTTAGGGGAATACCTTCGGGCAAAGCCCGGGCTCACCGGTCTGTGGCAGGTGAACGGAAGAAGCAGCATGGACTACGCCAACCGCGTGAAGCTGGACTGCCAGTATGTGCGGAACTGGTCGGTTTGGCTCGATATCGTGATCCTGTTCAGGACGGTTTTCGCAGTCATACGTTTCGACCGGGCTTCCTGAAGTCCCGCCGTGTCACCTTTCCTTGCGCTTCCGGTGGACGGACAGGGACAGACCGATGATATAGGCGCCAGCCAAGACGAATGACAGTATCAGGAACTTAGTGACGGTCACGTAGCCCGGCAACCCGAGCCCATTCCAGGCAAAGCTTCCGACCACAAGCAGCGCAGTCGCCGCGATCAGCGCAGGAGCCTTGAAGCGCAGTCCCATCAGAACGCCTGCCGCCGATATAGCGATTACACTCATGAGCACCGACATCTCCAGTGATACCCGCAGGAACTGATCGCCTCACTGCGGCAGGGAAGGCATCGTCAGCGTGCCCACTGATATGCGGCCTCAAAGTGCAAGGCAAGTGCCGCCGGAAATTGCTAGCATGGTCGGCCAGATCATTGAACTTGAAGCGAACCAGTTCAAAGAAAGGTGCGCGGCGGTTTTCCGTGTGGAACAGCAGAAAGACAAGCACCTGCAGCGAGCTGGCAGCTCCGCCCACTCTGAACCGTTCTGGCCATGACGCCGGCGCGTTCTTTACCCGTCCAGGCGGCCACCAACGGTCTCGGGTTCGGAGGTCATGTCGAAGGCGTTGCGAGCCGGCACCCGCGCCAATCATGAAGCCTGTCAATTGGTACCTTGAACAGAAACCGTCCCTGCCTGGACGTCGTCCTCTACAGGTAGAGCAGCCAAGCCGGACGGCGGGGCGGGGATATCGATCTTCACGGTATCGCCTGGCTCGATCGGCGTCGTTTCCTCAGCCGTGAGTTCTTGCGAGCCGCTGTCCGTCGTCCTCACGATCTTGAAGATCGGCTTGGCCCTTTCGGCGCGCTCTCTAAGGGCGAGCAGAGCAGGGGCCGTGACCTCGGTATCGTGCAACAACTGCACCGCGGTGTTGGCCTTGCTGGTCACTTCATTGAGCTGCAGTTGCGTCTCGCGCAAGGCAGCAGCGACTTCGCTGGCTTGGCTATTGCCGAGGTTGAGGATCTCGATGTCGGTCTTGCTTATCTCCTGCCTGACTCGCAAGAGCGAGGTCTCGGCAACCAACCTGTCGCTC
>NZ_RZRP01000867.1:0-2602 GCF_003997795.1 Mesorhizobium sp. M7A.F.Ca.US.005.03.2.1
CGTCTCAGCAATGGGCACTGCGAGAAGATTGTGCTCGCGAGGTTTGAACCTGCCGAAATCCTCGGTGAAGACCTTGAAGGCACGCGCCATAGATGCCTCGACGACGACGGAGTGCCTTACAGGCTCGGTAGCAGGATGCTTGCTCATACCTGGTCCTTCTTTGGAGGCTCGACGACTAGTTTGTAGCCCGCCAGGGTCTTGCTCCAGAACTGATCGACTTCCGCGCGCAGACTTGCCAGGCCGCCGGGATCGATACGATATATGCTTTCCTTGCCCGAGCGCGTGTCGGCAACAAGCCCGGCCTCCTTGAGTACCTTCAGGTGCTGAGAGACCGCTGGTCTGGTTACAGGCAGCGCACGAGCAAGTCCGCTGACCGAACAAGGCTGTTCGAGCAACAGTTCGAAGATCGTTCGTCTCGTCGAATCTCCGAGCGCAGTCCAGTAGTTCGCGTTAGTGGCCACTAACGCGAACTTAAATCGACGGGCCTTCCATGTCAACCTTGGAGTAGTCGACGGGCGGCCCGTTGACTCTGATTAAGCCGCCTTGGCGGCCCCGTCTCGTCGCGCCTCCCGGGCGAGCCGCGGCGCATGCAAAAGCGCGAGCCGATGAGAGCGTTGCAGGACGATCTTGCCAAGCCCATGCCGAGGTCATTACTGCAACCGGCTCCGATCCTGAGCCGATGGGAGGATCAGCGCGTCGCCGCCGGGAGAAGGTGAATTGACGGATGCATTCCCCTGTTGTCTCACCGCCTCTATCAACTCATGTGTTGCTTGAGCGACCTTGGCAACGGGCAATCGGTGCACGCAGTAGACGCCGCCCGGGTTGTTGGGTTTGCACAAATGGGGAGCAACACACTGGCAAGGCAATGGCGGCTCAACCGTGCGGTAAGGCACGCCAACTGGGCCCCAGACATCTGGGGGAGTGAGCCCGTAGAGGCCCACAACTGGAGTTCCGACCGATGCGGCCAAGTGCATTGGGCCGCTCTCGTTTCCCAGGAAGATAAACGCGTCCGCAAGCAATGCTGTTAGTGTCTCAAGCGAGGCTTTGCCAACAACGCTTGCCAACGGGGAGACCGCCACATTCAGGATACGTTGCGCGATTGCGCTCTCGTCAGGTCCGCCAATCAGCAGTGACCGCAGGCCCGTCGTTTCATAAACTTCATCGATCACTGCGGCGAACCGTTCAGGTTGCCAGCACCGCCCTTCGAACCTTGCTCCGGCGTGCACCGCGACGAAAGCTTTTGCATTCAGATTGCTCTGAGCCAGAATCTGGGTCGAAGCGCCTCGTCCGATGGATGTGGGCTCAAGCCTCGGTGTCACTTCACTCGACGTTATCCCGAGCGCTCTCAGCGGCGAAAGATATCGGTACAGGTAATGCGCGCCTCCCTGGCCGAAGGTTTCAGCAAATATATTGGCAGGCTGACTTTCCCAAGATTTTAGAGGCACTTCGGGGGGATCGTATCCGACGCGCATTGGGGCGCCGATCAGCTTGTGTAGCATCCTCGATGTCTTCGAGTCGGTCAGATCGATGGTGAGATCGAATTTTCGGCGGCGGAGCTCAGCGACCAAGCTTGAATATTCCTTCAAGCGCCTGGTTAGGCTTCTACCACCACCTCGAGGGTCGAATCCGATGGCTATGTCTGCGATACCCTGGCTGACCACCAAGTCTCGCAGGCCAGGAGCGCAAAGCATGGCCATGATGGCGTGTGGGTAGGCGACGCGCAGATTTCGCATAAGCGCAGAGGTCAGAATGACGTCCCCGATGTACTTCGCCTGGATAACCAGAATGGATTTGACAGCCAGCCGATCAGCCATCGAGATATTCAGCACGTCAAAACGATGGGGCAGGATGTTGGTCATTGGGCGCGCACAAACGTCCAAGAGAGCTCATGTGCCGCTTGTGGTGATCGATGGATCGGCAGCCTTGGAACCTCCGACCCATGCACCTCTCGTTTGTTCCACAAACAAAAAGGCAATCCCACGCAGCGCTCGCTGCCTGGGAGGAGCGGAACCGGGGCCTGTCGGTCTGCGGATGGCGTGGTCATGGCTTCTGTCCCTGCCAAAGCGGCAATCCGCTTTCTCTGGCGAAGTCTCTATCTTCCGCGTAGATGGGCTCGCCTCTTCTCGCCACCCGCCGAAGCAAATCCGCATCTTCGTCGGCATGATATCGGAAGGCGTTTCGGCTATCGTATCCATGCCCGGCCTGAGACAGGGAAAACCCGCTGACTACAACCGGAGCGAAGCCGGCGAAACGCGCAAGCATGACAGCGAAAGCCCCCGTGGAGATGTTCCGGTGCCAGCCGCGGGATACGTGAAATTTGCCGCTAAGCCGCCAGACGATGTTGGCAAGCTGCCACCTGGTAAGCGCCTGCAAGGTCTCGTAACGATAATCGAAGGTGCGACAGCCGGCTTTCAGCTTGTCCTCCACGTCAGGCCAGATCGGGACGATCAGATGCTTTGCCTGCCGCCCTTTTAGCAAGTCACGCTTGTAGAAGTCCTGCTCACCTTGGCCAACCAGAATGCCGCGACGCATCAGCGCCATATCAGGAGCGGCGAGGCCAAAGGTTTCCGCCAAAATCTGGGAAGCGTTGACGGTTATAAGC
>NZ_RZRP01000868.1:0-2598 GCF_003997795.1 Mesorhizobium sp. M7A.F.Ca.US.005.03.2.1
ATGCTGAGGCCGTTCAAGGCGCGTGACGGAAGCTGGCGGCCGTGGCCGGCATGGCTGCGCTATACGGCGCTTGCGCTCGGTCTTTTCACCATCGTCGCGGCGCTGCTCGGTTACATCGGCCTTGCTCTGTTCGTTTCGTTGCAGGTCGTCGTTACCGGCACCGCGCTGATCACCGCCTATATCGGCTTCCTGTCGGCGCAGGCGATCGGCGAGGAGGGTGCTTTCGCCAACACCTCCGTCGGGCGCTGGCTGTCGGCCAATTCCAGCTACGAGGATACGGCCCTCGATCAGCTCGGCCTTGTCGTCAGCGTTGCCATCAATGTGATGATCGTGCTGGTGTTCCTGCCGCTGATCCTGATGATGTGGGGTTTCCAGCCCGGCGATATCCAGGCTTGGGCCTACAAGCTCGCAACCGGGATCAACATCGGCTCGGTGACGATCTCGGTCACCGGCATCCTCTCCGGCATCGTCGTCTTCGTCATAGGCTATTTCCTGACGCGCTGGTTCCAGGGCTGGCTCGACGGCTCGGTCATGGCGCGTGGCAAGGTCGATACCGGCGTGCGCAACTCGATCAGGCTGGCGGTCGGCTATGCCGGCGTCGCGCTGGCGGCACTGGTCGGCATCTCGGCGGCGGGCATCGACCTGTCCAGCCTGGCACTGGTCGCCGGCGCTCTTTCCCTCGGTATCGGCTTTGGCCTGCAGAACGTGGTGTCCAATTTCGTTTCCGGCCTGATCCTTCTGGCCGAGCGGCCGTTCAAGGTGGGCGACTGGATCGTTGCCGGCGACGTCAGCGGCACGGTCAAGAAGATCAGCGTGCGCGCCACCGAGATCGAAACCTTCCAGCGGCAATCGGTGATCCTGCCCAATTCGAACCTGATCAACAACGCCGTCGGCAACTGGACGCACCGCAACAAGCTCGGCCGCGTCGACATCAAGGTCGGCGTCGCGTATGGCAGCGACGTCAAGCAGGTTCATGCCGTCCTGCTGGAGATCGCCCGCAGCCACCCGATGGTGCTGAAGAACCCCGAACCCTTCGTGCTGTTTTCCAATTTCGGCCCCGCCGCCCTGGAATTCGAAATCCGCGTGTTCCTGGCCGACGTGATGAACGGCAACATCGCGCAGAACGACATCCGTTTTGCCGTCCTCGAAAAATTCAGCAGCGAACACATCGAGATCCCCTCGACGCCGCGCGCCGTGGTCGAGGCCCACAAGCCCAAGGCCTGGCCGACGGACGACGACAAGATCGAGGCCGACTTCGCCGAACAGGAGCAGATAAGGGCCGAAGCCGAAGCGGAGAAGAAGCGACTGGTCAAGTCTCGCAAAACCAAGAAGCCGGACCCGGACTAGGCTCGGACTCCGTCGACCTCAATCCTGCCCGGAATCAATTGCGGCATGAATGGGGCATTCAGTTGCGGTTCAGCTTCCATCTCATATAAGCTCCATGCAAAGGCGAAAATGCCTTGCCAAATGCAACAGAGGCGGTGGGAACACCGATATTGCACCATGTGGAAGTCTCTCGTCGCTGCAGTCGCCCTGGTCGCTGCCATCGGCTCGGTCCATGCCGCGAGCGCGGTCAACAAGGACGCCGAGACCCGCACGCTGGTCGTAACGGAGGGCGGCAGCAAGACCGACCTTGCGCTGGCCGGTGGCGAAACGGTTGAGTTCTGCCCGAACGGCTGCTTCGTCACCTTGCCCAATGGCGATCTCGAAGCCCTGACCGGTTCGGAAACCGTCGAGATCTCGGGCGGTGTCGCCCGCATCAAGTAATCTTGGCGTCACGATTGTAGAGGCCGGGCATTTGCCCGGCCTTTTATCGTTTCCGGTAGCGGTTGTTTAACAATGACACCGGAAATACCGCCATGGCAGCCGTCTGCAACCGTGCGTTTTAACGTTCGCTACGCCATCGCCCGCTATACCAGGCTCAAGACGCCGAAAAGCGGCGCGCAACTCTACGCGGGCAGGGCAGGACGGACATGGATGCGCGATCGGACAGGAACGCAATACCGCTTGCGGTCGATCTCGACGGCACGCTGATCGCAACCGACCTGTTGTGGGAAGGGCTGTTCATCCTTCTCAAGAAGAACCCGCTCTATATCTTCCTCGTACCGTTCTGGATCGCCGGCGGGCCGGCGCGGCTGAAGCAGGCGATCGCGCAGCGCATCGACATCGATCCGGCATCGCTGCCCTATCGCGAGGTGCTGCTTTGCCGCCTCCGGACCGAGCACGCCGAGGGCCGCAAGATCGTGCTGGCGACCGGTACGCCGCGCAAGTTCGCCGACGCCATCGCGGCCCATCTCGGCATTTTCGACCAGGTGCTGGCCACCGATGGTCTCGCCAATCTCACCTCGGGCAGGAAGCGCGCCTCGCTGATCGCAGCCTATGGCGATGGCGGTTTCGACTACGCCGGCAACAGCCGCCATGACCTCCAGGTCTTCGATGCCGCACGCAACGCGATCGTCGTCGCGCCCGACCGCCATGCCGCGCGCTGGCAGGCGGCACATGGCGCCGAGACGGTGCCGGCGCCGAAGCCGACTTTGCGGACCATCGTCAAGATGCTGCGCGTGCATCAGTGGCTGAAGAATTCGCTGATCGCAGTGC
>NZ_RZRP01000869.1:0-2588 GCF_003997795.1 Mesorhizobium sp. M7A.F.Ca.US.005.03.2.1
GGTGGCTCCCGTGTGTCGCGATGGTCGTCGCGGCGTTGCGACCGTCGGCACCGAACTGATTGCCGGTTTCGTCGAGTGGGGGCTGAAGCGCGGCGTCGACAAGGTGATCATCGAGTTCGAGCCGATGTGGGTGCTGCGCGCCTTGCAACTGCATTTCCTGGCGACCCCGCTTGGCTATCAGCGCACCTATGGCAACCAGCAGGTGGTCGCCACCTTGCTGACCTTCAACGAGCACACACTCGATGTGGTGCGGTCGCGCCGCAATCATTTTGCTCCCGTGCTGGCCAGGGGATATCCCGACATGCTCGGGCAAAGGCGTGCGTCATGAGATCGGAGACAGTCATGAGCACACATCCGCAACCTGAACTTCGCAACCACACGCTGGTGGTCACCGTGTCGTCGAGTGACGGCCGGCCGGTGCTGGACAGGAGGGCCTATGAAAGCCTGGCAAGGACCTTCCATGAAGCAGCCGACAATGAGGAGGTTCGCGTCGTCGTCTTGCGCGGCCTGGCAGGCTGTTTCTGTCTGGGCGGCGACTTCTCCGAATTCCTCGACGCCACCAAGCACCAGAAACTGATCGCCGCCGTCACCGACCTGTTCCGCACGCTGGCGACGTTTCCAAAGCCCATCCTTGCCTGCGTCGATGGCGATGCCGTCGGTGTCGGCTGCACCATCCTGTTCCATTGCGACATGGTGATCGCGTCCGATGAGAGCACGTTCAGGGTGCCGTTCGTCGATTTCGGCCTGGTGCCGGATGCGGCGACCAGCATCCTGGCGCCGCAGAAGCTCGGCTACGCCGGTGCCTTCCGCTTCTTCTGCCTCGGCGACACGCTTCGCGCCGAAGATGCCAGGGCGCTCGGCCTGGTCGCGGAGATCGTGCCGGGAGGCACCGTCGAGGAGGCGGCCCTTGGTCGGGCAAGACAGCTCGTCAAGAAGCCGGTCGCCGCCCTGCTGCAGACGCGCGGCCTGCTGAAGGGGAACACCGAGGCCCTCTGCGACCGCATCGATCAGGAGATCTCGCTTTTCCAGCAGGCGCTGCAGGATGATACGACGCTGCGGCGATTGCAGCGTATCGCCAGGCTGGCGGCTTAAGCATCATGATTGCGTCGCGCGGTTCCTTGCCGCGCGACGCAAAAAAGCGTCAATCCTGTTTTCCCAGGAATGACGGCCCTTCGCCGATGATCTTCTTGTCTTCCTTGCCGATGATTTCGAGATCGCGCCCCTCATAGGGCAGAGACGACAGGATGCGCCGCATGACCGCCAGCCGCGCGCGCCGTTTGTCATTGGCCCGTACGATGATCCACGGCGCGAATTCCTTGTGGGTGCGCTCGAACATTGTGTCGCGCACCTTGGTGTAGTCGTCCCACTTGGTGATGCCTGCAACGTCGATGGGCGAAAACTTCCAGCTCTTCAGCGGGCTGTAGCGGCGGTCGTGGAAGCGCTCGAGCTGCGTTTCCCGGCCGATGTTCAGCCAGAATTTGAAGAAGTGAATCCCCTCGTTGGAGATCATCCGCTCGAAATGCGGCGTCTCGTCGAGAAACTGCTCGTGCTGCTGCGGCGTGCAGAAACCCATCACCGGCTCGACGCCGGCGCGATTGTACCAGGAGCGGTCGAAGGTGACGAATTCGCCTGAAGTCGGGAAATGGTCGACATAGCGCTGGTAGTACCATTGCCCCAGTTCGGTCGGGGTCGGTTTGGTCAGCGCCACGTTGCGTGCGGTGCGCGGATTGAGGTACTGGCGCACCACGAAGATCGTGCCGCCCTTGCCGGCGGCGTCGCGGCCCTCGAACAGCGCCATCACCCGTTTGCCGGTCGACTGCAGCCAGGCCTGCGCCTTGACCAACTCGATCTGCAGCTTCTCGAGCGTTTCGTCATACTCATCGCTTTTCATCTTCTTGTCGTAGGGATAGCCGCCGGCAGTCAGCTTGTTGTCCTCGACCCAGTCGGGAAGCACGGGGTTTTCGATATCGAACTCCCGCTCCTTGCCGCCGATCCTGATCTTCAGCGGCCCCGAAGTTGGCGCGGCGGGACTTTCCTTGGCTTTTTTCATCGAGACGAACCCTTTCCAGCTTCGGGACTCATGCTATGGGGAGCCTCCGGAACGGTCTAGTGGAAGTTTTTCCGCCACCGTGGACCGGGTGCGAAGGCATGGGGTGCGGGCCCGCGGGCAGATGGCTGACCTGGACACAGAGCAGAGAGGCATCGCGCAAACCATGGCCGCACGGCTGTGGAACAGCCGCTGGCTGCTTGCGGCCGGCGTCGTCGCGGTCGTCGCCGTTTATGCCTTGGCCGGGATTTCAGCCTATATCGTCCTCGCGGCGCTGCTGTTGCTATTTGCAGCGGCAATACTGCCGGCCGGCGGCGCGCGCCAATCCACCGGCAGCGGCGCTGCCATCGAGGCCATCGGCCTGCAGCGGCTCTCGGGTGAATATCTGGCCGCCGCCGTCGCCGATCCGCTCATCATCTTCGACCGGGCTGCCACCATCGTCCATGCCAACGCCGCCGCCTTCGCCGCTTTCGGCGGCATCGCGCCAGGCATGTCGCTGTCGCTGAAATTCCGGGCGCCGGAAATGCAGGCTCTGCTGGAT
>NZ_RZRP01000086.1:0-12419 GCF_003997795.1 Mesorhizobium sp. M7A.F.Ca.US.005.03.2.1
GATCAAGGCCGGGCTGAGGTACTGGCGGATGAAGGATTCGTCGCGATGCTCGGCCCAGGCGTCCAGCAGGACCTCGCGCCAGTTGCCCTGGCCGGCCATGTCGGGGAACCAATCGCGGTCCTCGGCCGTGGGTTCGGTCGAGATGCGCTGAATGTCCTGCATCATGTCGAGGCCGAGAGCATAGGGGTTGATGCCTGAAAAACGCGGATCGTCGAAGGCCGGCTGGAAGACCACGTTGGAATGATTGCGCAGGATTTCGAGCATGGCGCCTTCGCTGATCTGGCCGCGGTCGAACAGCATGTTCATCAGCGTATAGTGCACGAAAGTGGCACAACCTTCGTTCATCACCTGTGTCTGCCGTTGCGGGTAAAAATATTGCGCGATGACACGAACGATCCTGATGATCTCGCGCTGCCAGGGTTCCAGGACTGGGCTGTTCTTTTCCAGGAAATAGAGCAGGTTTTCCTCGGGCAGATTGAGCGATTTCTTCCACTCTGGGTCCTGGCCCTTGTCGTTGGCCGCTTGCTGCGAGGCCGGCAGCGTACGCCACAAGTCGTTGTAGGAGCGCTCCTCGTATTCGAGACGCTCGCGAATTCCTTCGCGTTGCCGTTCCGACGACAACCTCGGCGGCCGGTGATAGCGAAACACGCCCTGATCCATCAGCGCGTGGGCGGAATCGAGAACAGCCTCGACGGCGGCGAGGCCGTGCCGCTCCTCGCAACGGACTATGTAGCCCTTGGCGAAGTCCAGGTAGCTGAGGATCGCACCCGCATCCGTCCACTGTTTGAACAGCTGATTGTTCTTGAAGAAATGATTGTGCCCGAGCGCTGCGTGGGCCGTCACCAGGGCCTGCAGGGCCATGGTGTTTTCCTCCATCAGATAGACGATGCAGGGATTGGAATTGATGACCAGTTCATAGGCAAGCCCCCGCCCGCCCTTGCGATAGAGCAAATCCTGGTGGAGGAAATGTTTGCCGAAAGACCAGTGACGGTACATCAATGGCATGCCGATGGACGAATAGGCGTCGAGCATCTGCTGCGACGAGATGATCTCCATCTGAACGGGATAGGTGTCCAGATGAAGCTCTTCGACCGCAAGTGCCTCGATAGCGTCATAGGCCCGCGACAATGTTTTGAAATCCCAGTCGGACCCTGAAAAAAGCAGGCTGGATTTGCTCGCTTGTCTGGCCATCGGGAACCTCATGCCCTCTTGAGGGCGGCCGGTTGCCTGCCGAAGAGCTGGCGAAAAACCGGATAGATATCGGCGGGTGTGGCGATGCGGCTCATCTGGAAGTTCGGCCATTTCTGGTCGATGGAGTTGTAGGCACGCCACAGCGATGTCCCGTTTTCTGTCGAGCCGAAAATATGAGCTTCACGCTCGTCGATGATCTCGACATACGCAAAATACTGGCACAGCCGCATGAGCTCGCCATTGAGCAGCGAAATGCATCGCTCCGAATCGCCGGCGAAATTGTCGCCGTCCGAGGCCTGGGCGGCATAGATGTTCCAGTCATGGGCCGGGTAGCGGCTGGTGATAATACGGTGCATTTCCTCCAGCGCGGTGGAAACGACGGTGCCGCCGCTTTGGGTGTTGTAGAAAAATGTTTCCTCGTCGACCTCCTGAGCCAGGTGCGTGTGGCGGATGAAGACAATCTCGATGCGGTCGTAGCGCCGTTTCAAGAACAGGTGCAGCAAGACGAAGAAGCGCTTGGCCAGATCCTTCTCGCGCTCGCCCATGGACCCGGACACGTCCATAAGACAGAACATGACGGCATTGGCGTTCGGCACCGGCCGGGAATCGAAGCGGTTGAAGCGGATGTCGACCGGATCGACATAGGCAATCCGGCGGCGGCGGCGTTCCAGCCGGTCGAGTTCTTCGCGCAATGCCGCAATACGCTGGCGCGCGTCGGCGCTGGATGGCGTCGACTCGAGCGAGGCGATTTCCTCGAGGATCGCATCCAGTTCGACCTGCTTGGGGCGCCTCAGCGCAATGCGGCGGCCGTGGCTGTTGCGCATCGTGCGGCCAACATTGATGTTGGTCGGCGAACCTGTGGCGGCGAAGCCGGCTCTGCGCGGCTTGAAGGCAAGGATCTCCTTGAGGTTGAGCTTGACCATGTCCGGGAGCTCGAGATCCTCGAAGAAAAGATCGAGCACTTCCTCGCGCGACAGCACGAAACGAAAGTCGTCTTCAGATGCCTTGTTTCCCGGCGACGATGCTCCCCCGCCGCCCCCGCCGGGCTTGGGGATCAGGTCTCCAGCGGAGAAATGCCTGTTGCCCGGCAAGATGTGCTGGCGCCTGCCGCTGTCGCGGGCGTTGTTGAAGCTCGGCTCGCTTGTGCCTCTTTCGGGCATGCGCACGGCATGCTCGGAATCCGCGTCGGTGATCCTGCCGGTGCGGATCTGATCGCGTATGCTGCGTTTCAATTCCTCGCGCGCGCGTCGCAGGAAGCGCTGGCGATTGCCGAGGCTTTTGTCTTTCGGGTTCAGGCGGCGGTCGATGAAGATCGGCATGGAACCATCCGGGTTCTCTAACCCGCCCTGTTCACCCGCATGTACCAGTCCACAAGGCGACGCACCTGCCGCTCGGTGTAGCCGCGCTCGACCATCCGCTGCACGAATTCATTGTGCCGCTTTTCCGTGACACTGTCCTGCTTGGAGCCGAAACTGATCACCGGCAGGAGGTCCTCGACCTGGCCGAACATGCGTTTTTCGATGACTTCCCGCAGCTTTTCGTAACTTGTCCACGCCGGGTTGCGGCCATGGTTTCTTGCACGGGCGCGCAGGGTGAATTTCACCACCTCATTGCGGAAGTCCTTGGGATTGGCGATGCCGGCCGGTTTTTCGACCTGTGAAAGCTCGTTGTCCAAAACCTCGCGGTTGAGGATCTGGCCTGTGTCGGGATCCTTGTAGTCCTGGTCTTCGATCCAAGCGTCGGCATAGGCGATGTAGCGGTCGAAAAGGTTCTGGCCGTACTCGCTGTAGGATTCCAGATAGGCTTTCTGGATCTCATGGCCGATGAATTCGGCATACCGCGCGGCCAGCTCGGACTTGATGAACTCCAGATAGGCGGCTTCCGTCTCCTTCGGAAACTGTTCGCGCTTGATTGCCTCCTCCAGGATGTACATGAGATGCACGGGGTCGGCGGCCACCTCTTCGGTGTCGTAGTTGAAGGTCTGCGACAGGATCTTGAAGGCAAAGCGCGTGCTGACGCCTGCCATGCCCTCATCGACGCCGGCGGCGTCCCGATATTCCTGAACCGACTTTGCCTTGGGGTCGACTTCCTTGAGGTTCTCGCCATCATAGGCGCGCATCTTGGTGTAGAGCGGCGAATTGTCGTGCTCGGCCAAGCGGGTCGAGACGGTAAACCGGCTGAGGATGTCCAGCACCTCTGGAGCGCAGGGACTGGCGGCCAATTCGCTCTCCCGCAACAGTTTCTCGTAGATCTGCCGCTCTTCGGTTATCCGCAGGCAATACGGCACCTTGACGACGAGGATGCGATCGAGAAAAGCCTCATTGTTCTTGTTGTTCTTGAACTGCAGCCATTCCGACTCGTTGGAATGGGCCACGATGATCCCCTGGTAGGGAAAGGCGCCGAAATTTTCGGTGCCGTTGTAGCTGCCTTCCTGGGTAGCCGTCAGCAGCGGATGCAGGACCTTGATAGGCGCCTTGAACATTTCGACGAATTCAAGCAGGCCCTGGGTGGTCCGGTTCAGTCCACCGCTATAGGAATAGGCGTCCGGATCGGACTGGCTGAAGTTTTCCAATTGCCGGATGTCCACCTTGCCGACCAGGGCCGAGACGTCCTGATTGTTCTCGTCGCCGGGCTCGGTCTTGGCGATGCCGATCTGGCGCAGTCGCGACGGCATCAGCTTGACGACGCTGAACTTGGAAATGTCGCCGGAAAGTTCGTCGAGGCGCTTGGCCGCCCATGGCGAAATGAGCCCATTCAAGCGGCGCCGGGCAATGCCGTATTTATCCTCCAGCAGGTCGCCCATGCGATCGGGATGGAAAAGGCCAAGCGGCGATTCGAAAACCGGGCTGACCTGGTTGCCGACCTTCAGCGTGTAGATCGGGCGCTGTTCCATCAACTTCTTCAGCCGCTCGGCAAGGGAGGATTTGCCGCCGCCCACCGGGCCGAGCAAATAGAGGATTTGCTTGCGCTCCTCGAGCCCCTGGGACGCATAGCGAAAATAGCCGGCGATGCGCTCGATTGTATCCTCCATGCCGTAGAAATCGGCGAAGGAGGGGTACACTTTCAGGGTCCGGTTGGAGAAAATACGGCCGAGCCGCTCATCCTTGCTGGTGTCGACCAGGTTCGGCTCGCCGATCGCCTCGACCATCCGTTCAGGCGCCGAGGCATACATCGACTTGTCCTCGCGGCAGGCAAGGAGATATTGCTGGATGCTGATCTCTTCCTGCGCCGCGTTGGTGTAAATTTCCGAAAAGAGATCGAAGACGTCAGACTGGTTCTCTCGCATGATGCTTTTGCCCTCGGAGCCGCTGTGGCTTCCATTCGGCTCACCACGCATTCAACTGCCGGGGGGCACCGTTTGTTCCCTTCATGTGAAGAGGTGGCCGCGATCTTAAGGATTGAGGCTACTCCGCGAGACCAAAGCGCTCGTTGCGGAGCCGTATTCAGCGCGGGTAGCGGGTGTGTTGCGAACCCCTGACTGGACGGCTGGGGCGGCCGCGTGCAGTCTTGCTTTGCCAGGAGACAATGATGATCGATCGACGAAGCCTGATCATGGCCTCCATGGCGGCGATGCTGCCGTTGGAAGCGTCGGCCGCGTGGAAAACACGCCGGCCCACGCCAGAAACCTTCGACTACGGGCCGGCCAAGCTCGACATCTACGCGCCCGATGGTGCAATCGGCCTGCCGGTCGTGTTTTTCGTTCATGGCGGCACCTGGCAGTTTGGCAAACGCAGTCAGGTGGACGCCAAACCGGCCTTCCTGCTCGCCAACGGCTTCTGCTTCGTCTCCATTGATTACCGCATGCTGCCGCAGGCCAATGTCGCCACCCAGGCTGGTGACGTCGAAAAGGCCTATGCCTACATCAGGGCCAACATCGCCCGGCATGGCGGCGATCCCAACCGCATCGTCGGCATGGGCCATTCGGCCGGCTGCCATCTGGTTGCGCTGACCGGCATGCGCGGCGGATTGCCGGGCATAGCCGCGCTCATCCTCGACGACACCAGGGCCTATGATCTTGCAGCACTTGCCAAAAATGGCGGTATGGTCCGGGCCTATGCCCGCGTCTTTTCCGATCCCGCGCAATGGGCGGCACTTTCGCCGGCCAGCTATGTCGACGGCCGCAAGCACCCGCCGACTTTCATCGCCTATTCGCGGGCATCGGGCCGGAGCGAGGACTCCAAGGCCTTTGCCGAGCGCCTGCGCTCGACGGGCACCAAGGTTACGCTGTTCGACGGCAGCGCCTATACGCATATGTCGATCAATCGCGATTTCGGCGAGGACGGCGACGCGCTGACCGCGGCCGCGCTGGCATTCCTGAAATCGACGGTTGGCTGATCTTTACGGCACTGGATTAGATCAAAAGTAGCGGCAAGACATTGCTGCAGGTGCTCGCGGGTGCAACTGCTCTGCGATCTTGAGCGGGAGGGAATTGCATGAACGGCGCCGATGTCCTGTGTGACGTGCTTCTGGCCAATGATGTGACGGTCTGCTTCGCCAATCCCGGCACCTCCGAAATGCACTTCGTTGCAGCGCTTGACCGCAAGCCGAAAATGCGTTGCGTGCTCGGGCTGTTCGAAGGCGTCGTGACGGGTGCCGCCGATGGCTATGCGCGGATGGCCGATCGGCCGGCCGCGACGCTGCTGCATACCGGTCCCGGCCTGGCCAATGGGCTGGCCAACATGCACAATGCCCGGCGTGCCTTCAGCCCGATGATCAACATCGTCGGCGACCACGCCTCTTACCATCTGCCGCTCGATGCCCCACTCACCAGCGATATCGAGAGCCTTGCGGCGCCGATGTCCAACTGGGTCGGCCGCGTCAAGGGTCCGGCCGATGTCGTGCCGGCAGCTGAAGCGGCCTTTCGCGCCTCGCTGACACCACCCGGCGTCGCGACCCTGATCCTGCCGGCGGATGCCGCCTGGGGCGAAGTCGAGGCGGTTTTGCCCGGCAAGGTGAGGCTGGTGCCAGCGCCGGCCGTCGATATGGACGCGGTACGCAAGGTCGCCGCGGCGATCCGTGCCGCTCCGGGCCGGGCCGGCATGATCGTTCGCGGAAAGGCCGCTCGCGCCGATGCGCTTGCCATCGCCGGGCAGATCTCGGCGGGCAGCGACGTCCGGCTGTTCGGCGAGGTTCTGATCGCACGGATGCAACGCGGGCGCGGGCGTGCCGCGCCGATCCGCATCCCCTATCCGGTCGATGCGGCGATGGCTGTGCTGAGCGACGTCGATGTTCTGATCCTGGTCGGCGCAAAGGAGCCGGTTGCCTTCTTCGCCTATCCGGGAAAACCGGGACGGCTTGTCCGGGAAGGCTGCGAGGTGCTGACATTGGCCGCCCATGGCGACGATCTGCATGCGGCGCTGGAGGCGCTTCGCGACGAACTTGGCATCCAGCCGTCGCAACACAAGGTGCTGGCGGCCGCTTTTCCCGACGAGGCAACGCCGAACGGCAAGCTGACGGAAGATGCCGTCGCACTTTCGGTGGCGCGCAAACTGCCGGCCGATGCGATCGTCTGCGATGAAGCGGTCACCTCGGCCAGGCGTTTCTTCGCGCTGTCGGCCTTTGCCGCGCCGCACGACTACATGATGGGCACGGGCGGATCGATCGGTGGCGGCATCCCGATGGCGACCGGGGCGGCAATCGCCTGTCCCGACCGCAAGGTGGTCAATCTCGAAGCCGACGGCAGCGGCATGTACACGGTGCAGGGATTGTGGACGCAGGCGCGGGAAAAGCTCGACGTGGTGACGATCGTGTTTTCCAACCGAACCTATGCGATCCTGCATGGCGAGATGAAGAATGTCGGCGTCGGCGCCATCGGCGAGAACGCCAGGCGCATGCTCGACCTCGACCATCCCTCGCTCGACTGGGTATCGCTGGCCAAAGGCATGGGCGTGGAGGCGGCTCGCGCCGATACGTGCGAGCGCTTCGACGCGTTGCTGGACAGTGCGCTGTCACGGCGCGGGCCGTTCCTCATCGAAGCGGTGCTCTGAGCGCGGGGAAGCGACCTACCAGCGGGTCTTTTCGCCGGGAGCCGCGGGTTCGATCGCCAGCGCATGCACGCCGGCCTTCAGTTCGTCGGCAAGCAGTTCGTTGACGGCGCGGTGACGGTCGATGCGGCTCATGCCGGCAAAGGCGGAAGCGACGACGCGGACGCGAAAATGCGTCTCGCCGGTGCCGTCGTAAGTGCCGTGATGGTCGGAGCCGTGATGGTGGTGGCCGGCATGGAGATGGCTCTCGTTGATGATAACCAGCCTGTCCGGCGAAAATGCCTTGTTGAGCTTGTCTTCCATGGTCGCCTGTATGGACATCGCCATCTCCCTTCACCACATATCGTTGGCGTCTCGGCCTGGAAACCGAAAATCGGTTTCGCGAGGGGCCGCCGCCGCGCAACAAAATCCGCCATTCGCCTGCTTTATGCCGCGATTCAGCGGTTAGGGCGATGATCGCGAAAATGTCAATTCTTGTTTCGCATCTGCGAACGCCCCATAAATGGGTAAGATGAAGCCGTACCCCAAATATTTCGAGAAGATTCGCGTCCGCCCCGACAAGGACGCGGAGCTGAAGTCGCACTCGCCGATCTGCCAGTGGGACGGCTGCAAGGAAGCGGGCACCCATCGTGCGCCGGTCGGGCGCATGAAGGAGGGTGAGTATTTCCACTTCTGCTTCGATCATGTGCGCGAGTACAATAAGGGCTTCAACTACTTTTCCGGCGTACCGGACACCGAGGTCGCGCGCTTCCAGAAGGAAGCCATGACCGGGCACCGGCCGACCTGGAAGATGGGCGCCAACGGGGCCTCGACCCGGTCGTCGCCCGATATGGCCCAGATGCGTTCCGGCCGCGCCGGCTACTATAACCGCATGCGCGACCCGTTCGACCTGTTCAAGGGACCCAAGGATCCGCGCGAGGCGCGCGAGCGCAAGGCCAAGCCGCTTGAGGCCAAGGCGCTGGAAACGCTTGGTCTTGATACAAAGGCGACTGGCAAGGAGATCAAGGCGCGCTATAAGGAACTGGTGAAACTACACCATCCGGATGCGAATGGTGGCGACAGAGGTTCGGAAGACCGGTTCCGCGATGTGCTGCAAGCCTATCGCGTGCTCAAACAGGCGGGCCTGTGCTGAGCGACCATACGGTTCGTGTCGTTTTCCAACTTTCATAAGGTTGGAAAAGGCTTTAAGACCGCCCCCGGACAAAATCGATTGCCGGCGAAATCAGACGTTTCGCCCGTGGAGACGTTGAGAGATATGAACAAGGTCGATCGCGACATCGCCAACCTGCCCGACACGACGGTGTCGGTGAAGGAGAAATTCGGCTTCGAATCCAAGATGGTGGTGCCGGCCTATTCGGTGACATCGGAGCATGTGCCCGACATCGACCCGGACTATCTGTTCGACAAGAACACGACGATGGCGATCCTTGCGGGCTTTGCCTACAACCGCCGCGTCATGGTGTCGGGCTATCACGGTACCGGCAAGTCGACCCATATCGAACAGGTCGCCGCCCGCCTCAACTGGCCCTGCGTGCGCGTCAACCTCGACAGCCATGTCAGCCGTATCGATCTCGTCGGCAAGGACGCGATCGTGGTCAAGGACGGGTTGCAGATCACCGAATTCCGCGACGGCATCCTGCCCTGGGCCTACCAGCACAATGTCGCGCTGTGCTTCGACGAGTATGATGCCGGCCGTCCGGATGTGATGTTCGTCATCCAGCGCGTGCTGGAATCGTCAGGCCGGCTGACGCTGCTCGACCAGAGCCGGGTTATCCGCCCGCATCCGGCCTTCCGGTTGTTCTCGACCGCCAACACGGTCGGCCTGGGCGACACCACCGGCCTCTATCACGGCACCCAGCAGATCAACCAGGCCCAGATGGACCGCTGGTCGATCGTCACCACGCTGAATTATTTGCCGCACGACAATGAAGTCGCCATCGTGCTGGCCAAGGCCAAGCACTATCGCGACGGCAAGGGCAAGGACATCGTCAACAAGATGGTGCGCGTCGCTGACATGACGCGCTCGGCCTTCATCAACGGCGATCTGTCGACCGTGATGAGCCCGCGCACGGTGATCACCTGGGCAGAGAATGCCGAGATATTCGGCAATATCGGCATGGCGTTCCGGCTGACCTTCCTCAACAAGTGCGACGAACTGGAGCGCTCGGTGGTGGCCGAGTTCTACCAGCGCGCCTTCGGCGAGGATCTGCCCGAGAGCGCCGCCAACGTGGTCCTGGGGTAAGACCGCTCCATGGGAACGACCCACCGGACGTTCCTATGGAGTCTTGTATTCCTCTGCTTTGGTCTCAGTCAGGCAGCCATGGCCCAGAACCAACCACTCAAACCTGGGCAGACTTGGACGTATCACGGCGCGACACCAGTATCCTCGCGTGTGATCATAGGCGCTGTCGATTATCTGGAAGGCGAAAGTCAGCCGATCGTATCGATCTCAGTCTCTGACGCGCCGATACCTAATGACGGAAAGCAGCTGCAAACAATCCCTCACCTCCCTGTAGCGGCTGACGTACTGAGAGAAAGTCTGGTTGAACTTGAGGGTGTTCGTCCAATTCCCGACGGGTTTGACCACGGATACAGTCATTGGAGACAGGCATATGACAGTGGGAAAGGCGGCTATTTTACGATCTCGGTCGAAGAGATTATCGGCCTCCTGCGCACTCAGCTTGGCCAGCGGCCAGCGGTACAATAGAGATAGATGATGGCGGGTCCGGGCGACAACACGCGCAACAAGTCGAAGACGGGCTCTGAAGCCGACAGCTTCAAGCGTGCCGTCACCGTCTGCATGCGCGCCATTGCCGGCGACAAGGAACTGGAAGTCGGTTTCGCCAAGGACCGGCCGGCGCTCGCCGGCAGCCGTGCGCGTCTGCCCGAATTGCCGAAGAAGGCGTCGAAGACCGATATTGCGATCACCCGCGGCCTCGGCGATTCCATGGCGCTGAAGCGCGCCTGCCACGATGTGCGCATCCACACCAAGCTGGCGCCGGAAGGCAAGGCGGCCCGCGCCATCTATGACGCGGTCGAACAGGCCCGCGTCGAGGCGATCGGCTCACGCGCCATGCAGGGTGTCGCCGACAATATCGGTTCGATGCTGGAGGACAAATACGCCAAGGCCAACCTCGTCGACATCAAGGACAAGGCCGACGCGCCGATCGAGGAAGCTCTTGCCCTGATGGTGCGCGAGAAGCTGACCGGCCGTCCGGTCCCGAAAAGCGGCGAGCGGCTGGTCGAGCTCTGGCGCCCCTGGGTCGAGGAGAAGGCCAAGGCCGACCTCGACGGATTGTCGGCCAAGCTCGGCGACCAGCAGGCGTTCGCCCGGGTCGTGCGAGAGATGCTCGCCTCCATGGAGATGGCCGAGGAACTCGGCGACGACCAGGAGACGGAAGATTCAGAGGACAATGACGACAACCAGCCGCAAGGCGAGGAGCAGAGCGAGGAGGGCGGCGAAGAGGATTCCGGCTCCGAGCAGTCGCAGTCCGAGGATGCCGAAGCTTCGGCCGATGACGAGCAGTCGGCCGAGACGGAAGCCTCCGACGCCACCGCCGACGATCTGTCCGACGATGACGACGCCGATGCCGAAACACCCGGCGAAGCGCGCCGCAACGACAATCCCTTCACCAATCTGCCGAAAGAGATCGACTACAAGGTCTTCACCACCGCTTTCGACGAGACGGTCGGCGCCGAGGAGTTGTGCGAAGAAGAAGAGCTCGACCGGCTGCGCGCCTTCCTCGACAAGCAGCTCGCCAACCTGTCCGGCGTCGTCGGGCGGTTGGCCAACCGCCTGCAGCGTCGGCTGATGGCACAACAGAACCGCTCCTGGGATTTCGACCTGGAAGAGGGTTACCTCGACCCGGCAAGGCTGGTGCGGGTCGTCATCGACCCGATGCAGCCGCTGTCGTTCAAGCAGGAGCGCGACACCAAATTTCGCGACACGGTGGTGACGCTGGTGCTCGACAATTCCGGCTCGATGCGCGGCCGGCCGATCACGGTCGCCGCAACCTGCGCCGACATATTGGCGCGCACGCTGGAGCGTTGCGGCGTCTCGGTCGAGATCCTCGGCTTCACGACGCGGGCGTGGAAGGGCGGGCAGGCGCGCGAGAAATGGCTGAAGGATGGCAAGCCGCCGAATCCTGGCCGGCTCAACGATCTGCGCCACATCATCTACAAGTCCGCCGACCATCCATGGCGGCGGGCACGGCGCAATCTCGGCCTGATGATGCGCGAAGGCCTGCTCAAGGAAAATATCGACGGCGAGGCGCTGCTGTGGGCGCACAACCGGCTGATCGCCCGGCCCGAGCAGCGCAAGATCCTGATGATGATCTCGGACGGCGCGCCGGTCGACGATTCGACGCTGTCGGTCAATCCGGGCAATTATCTCGAACGCCATCTGCGCGCCGTCATCGAGCTGATCGAGACGCGTTCGCCGGTGGAACTCTTGGCCATCGGCATCGGCCACGATGTCACGCGCTACTACCGCCGCGCCGTCACCATCGTCGATGCCGAGGAGCTGGCTGGCGCCATGACCGAGCAGCTGGCTTCGCTGTTTGCCGAGGAAAGCGCGAAGGATACGCGGCGCGGCGGTGGTATGCGGCGCGCCGGATGATCTCCAGGCGCGGCGGCTTTCAGCAGACGCTTTTCGCCGCCATCGCCCTGCTTTCCGATGTGGCTTCGGCGGCAGCCGGTTCGCCCGACTCTGGTTCTGTCGAACCGGTCGAAATCTCGGCCCGCCCGATCACCGAATTTCACATTGGCCGTGCCGACAAGCAATTCGGCCCTTTCGAATTCGTCGGCGGGCTGGAGATGACCTCGCCGACACGCGATTTCGGCGCGCTGTCGGCCTTCCGCTTCCTGAAGGCCGGCGGTGACTTCATCGGCGTTGCCGACACCGGCTTCTGGTTCTTCGGCACGGTGGTCCGCGACGCGGAAAAGCGGCCCTCCGGCATCCAGAATTTCCGCATGCAGCAGATGGTCGACGAGACCGGCCGGCCGATCGACAGGAAATGGGAGGTCGATGCGGAAGGCCTCGCGGTCAAGGACGGCATTGCCACCGTCGGCTTCGAGCGCAGCCACCGCGTCGCCCAGTTCAAGATCGACGCCAACGACATGAAGGCGCCGTTCAAGCCGCTGGATTTCGTCGTTCCGGCCCAGGAGCTGCGCCAGAATCGCGGCTTCGAGACCGTCACCCACGCCAATGCCAACGGTCAGCATGAGGGCGGCCTGGTCGTGGTC
>NZ_RZRP01000870.1:0-2585 GCF_003997795.1 Mesorhizobium sp. M7A.F.Ca.US.005.03.2.1
AAGTGAAAACGCAACAACGCGGAACGGACGAAGCATAGGAAATCTGATCTTAACTCGGGGAACGTCTGCAAGCCGGCTATCGCCTAAATGTGGCGCGGGTGCGATGGGCCTCTTCGGCTGCTCGTCCGGGGCAAACATCCGTTTGCCCCGGACAATAGCGATTTTCCGGTTGAACCCCTTCCATGCCGGCAAAATTTCGCTAAAACGCGGGCTGACAAAGGCCCGACCGGGCAGGAATGGTTTGATTTGATGTCCGACGACAGTTTTATCCGTGAAGTCAACGACGAGATCCGTCGCGAACAGGCGCAGGCGCTGTGGGACCGTTTTGGCCCAGCCCTGATTGTCGTTGCGATCCTCGTGGTGCTCGGCACCGCAGCCTTCGTCGGCTATCGCTATTGGGACGAGACGCGCGCCAACCGCTCGGGCGATGCGTTCTCGCAGGCGCTGAAGCTTGCCAATGACGGCAAGAACGATGAGGCGCTGACCGCGCTCGATCAGTTGGAGAAGGATGGCTACGGCGCCTATCCGCTGCTCGCACGCATGCGCGGCGCGACCGTCAAGGCGAACAAGGGCGACGTTCCCGCCGCCGTCAAGGATTTCGACGAAGTCGCCGCCGACACGGCCATTCCCCAGAGCATTCGCGACATGGCGCGGCTGCGGGCAGCGCTGCTGCTCGTCGACCATGGCTCGTTCGCCGACGTGTCCAGCCGTGTCGAAGCGCTGACATCCGACACCAACACGCTGCGCCACACGGCGCGCGAGGCGCTCGGCCTTTCCGCCTGGAAGGAAGGCAAGACGCAGGATGCGCTGAAACTGTTCGACCAGATCGCCGCCGATGACGGCGCCCCGCGCAACACCCGCGAGCGCGCAACATTGATGTCCGAGCTGATCCGCGGGTCGGGCAGTGCGTCGTGACCTTCAAAGTCGCCATCATCGGCAGACCTAACGTCGGCAAATCGACTCTCTTCAATCGGCTGGTGGGAAGAAAGCTGGCGCTTGTCGACGACACGCCGGGCGTCACCCGCGATCGTCGCGTCCACGCCGCCAAGCTCTACGACCTGCATTTCGATGTCATCGACACCGCCGGCTTCGAGAACGCTGGTGCCTCGACCTTGCCCGGCCGCATGCGTGCGCAGACCGAGATCGCTATCCGCGAGGCCGACCTGATCTTCTTCACCATCGACGCCAAGTCCGGCCTTTTGCCTGACGACAGGACCTTCGCCGAGATCGTGCGCAAGTCCGGCAAGCCGGTCGTGCTGGTCGCCAACAAGGCCGAGGCGAAGGGCGCCCAGGGCGGTATGCTGGAAGCCTGGGAGCTCGGCCTTGGCGAGCCGATCCCGGTTTCGGCCGAGCATGGCCAGGGCATGCCCGATTTGCGCGACGCCGTGATCGGCGCGCTCGGCGAAGCGCGCGCCTTCGGCGAAGACGAAGATGGCGAAGACGAAGAGATCGCTGCCGGCGAGGTGCTGATCGGCGAGGATATCGCCGATCCGGATGCCGAGCACACCTATGACGACACCAAGCCGATGCGCATCGCCGTCGTCGGCCGTCCCAATGCCGGCAAGTCGACGCTGATCAACGCGCTGATCGGCGAAGAACGGCTGCTCACCGGACCGGAAGCCGGCATCACCCGTGATTCGATCTCGGTCGATTGGGATTGGCATGGCCGCCGCCTGAAGCTGTTCGATACGGCCGGCATGCGCCGCAAGGCCAGGATTCACGAAAAGCTCGAAGTGATGTCGGTGCAGGACGGCCTGCGCGCCATCCGCTTCGCCGAGATCGTCATCATCGTGCTCGACGCCACCATTCCCTTCGAGAAGCAGGATCTGCAGATCGCCGACCTGATCATCAGGGAAGGGCGGGCGCCGGTGATCGCCTTCAACAAATGGGACCTGATCGACCATCCCCAGGAGCTTCTGGCCGAACTGCGCGAGAAGACGGAACGGCTTCTTCCCCAGGCGCGCGGCCTGCAGGCCGTACCTGTCTCCGGCGAGACCGGGCGCGGCCTCGACAAGCTGATGGATGCCGTCATCAGGACCCACAAGGTATGGAACAGCCGCGTCTCGACCGGCAAGCTCAACCGCTGGCTGGAAGGCATCCTGGCACACCATCCGCCGCCTGCCGTGGCAGGGCGCCGGCTGAAGGTCAAATACGTCACCCAGGCCAAGACCCGGCCGCCGGGTTTCGTTGTCCAGTGCTCGCGGCCCGATGCGATGCCGCAATCCTATGTCCGCTATCTCTCCAACAGCCTGCGCGAAGCCTTCGATATGCCCGGCGTGCCGATCCGCATCGCGCTGCGCACGTCGGACAATCCGTTCGCCGGCAGGTCGAACAAGCGTAAATAAGCGGTCGGGCGCTGGATACCTGTTCCGGCTGTCTAAGCGACCTCCTTCAACCGCTCGTCCCGTGGCAGCGCCTGCAACGCCGCCTGCAGTAATATGTCGGCCAGCCGCGCTGCCACCGGATCCAGTTCAGCATCCTTCTGGTGCAGCACCAACGCCATTTTGGGCAATGCCGGCAGCCCGGCGATCTCCGGCGTCATCGCGCTGACGCTGGCCGGCAGGCCGATGTCGGTGCGGATTGTC
>NZ_RZRP01000871.1:0-2585 GCF_003997795.1 Mesorhizobium sp. M7A.F.Ca.US.005.03.2.1
CCCAAACTGCGCCTGCCCAGCGACTACAAGCCGATCAAGGGCTGGAAGATTGCTTTCTCGATGGACCTCGGTTCTTTCGAAGTGGACCCCGATGTGCGCAAGAACACGCTTGCCGCCTGCGATGTGTTTCGCTCGCTTGGCGCCACGGTCGAGGAAGTCGATCTGGGCTGGGGCGACGACGTGCTCAAGGCGGGCATGGCCTATCTCGAACATCTGTTCGGCGCCTCGCTGTCGCAACTGCTCAAGGAGCACGGCAAGGACATGACGAGCTATGCCAGGCAGTTCGCCGAGGACGGGCAGAGGTCGAAGGCGACGGACTTTGTCGGAACACTGGAAGTGGCGGCCAGGATGTACCAGACGCTGGGGCCGCTGCTGGAGACCTACGATGTGCTGATCTGCCCGACCAACGCGCTTCCCGCCGTGCCGGCGGAGTTCGATCAGACAACGGGCACGGTCGAGATCAACGGCAAGCAGGTGAACCCGTCGCTTGGCTGGGTGATGACGACGCCGTTCAACATGATGAGCCGCTGTCCGGTTCTATCCGTGCCGTCGGGCCGGGCGGCAAGCGGCGTGCCGACAGGCATCCAGATCGTCGGCCGCACCTATTGCGATGCCGATGTCTTCCGGGCGGCCATGGCCTATGAGACGGCCAAGGGGCAGTGGTACACAAACGCCGAAACGCGCCCGTCGCTATAACAGGGCGATGCGGCCCTTGCCGCGATCGTGGTTGATCTGCGGTTTCGGTTGTGGTGAGCCGACGCCGGACACCTCGAATAGACGGATCCGTGGCGGCGGCGTCGGTGATCGCCGGCAGAAGGTCCGAAAGGAGCTGGACGAAGATGGCGCAACAAAAAGCTGCGGCGGCAAAACGCAAAGGCGCAACGGCGAAGAATGGACGTGCCGCAAACGATGCCGCGCCGCCCAAGGACCGTCGGCGCGAACGCGGCGAAGCCAGCGTGCAGCGGATCATCGACGCCACCATCGAGCTCATCGCGGAGGAGGGGCTGGCAAGCGTCACCATGCAGCGCATCGCCGAACATGTCGGCTCGTCCAATGCCCTGGTCGTCTTCCATTTCCGCAGCAAGGAGAACCTGTTTCGCGCCGTCCTGCAGTATCTCAGCGATCGATATGATGAGCTGTGGGTGACGCTGGTGCGAGCGCCCGGCCTGTCGCCGGTTGAGCGGGCCCTGGGCGCGGTCGATTGCGCGCAACGTTTCGCCCGCCAGCACCCGAAATGGGTTTCGGTCTTTGTCGTGTTCTCCAGCGACCGCAAGAGCATGCAGATCTACAATGAGATCGGCCTGCCGAGCGATCTTGCCTACACCGCCGAAGCGCGCGAGCTGCTGATCGAGATTTCGCGCAGCGGCGGTTACACCGGCGTCGACATCGACACGCTGTCGGAGAGCCTGAATTATCTGGTTCATGGCGCCTGGTACTGGGATCATCTCAATCCATCCAGCCGCGACACCAACGTGCTGCGCAAGACCATGCTGCTCCTGCTGCATCAAGCGTTTCCGCGGCATTTCGAATTGATGCGCTAGAGTAATTCCAGGAAAAGTGTGAAACGGTTTTCCGTCCGGAATTGCGCCAAACAAGGAGTTGGAGTGGTTCGCCGTTTCCGTGAAACGGTGAACCGCTCTGACCGCTTTCAGGGCTGCCGCAGATGGCAGCCGGCTCGCCGCTTCTGTTCCAGATACTCGTCGACGAGCTGGCGGTAGCGCACTTTGCCGAAACTCGGGAAATGGCCGCCATGCACGACCGAGACATCGAGGTCGCGCATACGCAAGAGCGTCGCCATGTAATCGGGGATATCCGAGTGGTAGACATCGTCGATCAGCGGGCCGTCATAGATGATATCGCCTGATAACAGGATGCCCGTCCTGTTTTCATAGAGCGCGATGCCGCCGGGCGAATGGCCGGGCGTGTGGATCACCTCGAAGGCACGATCGCCGAGATCGACGACGTCCCCATGCTCGAGCAAACGGCCGGCCGGTGCGGGCAGAATGCCGTAGCGCGCCGTGTCCCAGCCTTGCGGCATGCGATCGAACATTTCGTCGGTCGCATAGGTGCCGGCTGCCGTCCACTCGTTACGCGGATCGGCGAGGATCCCGGCCTCGGCGGCGTGCACGCAGCGCTCGGGAAATTCGTGGTGACAGCCTATATGGTCGAAATGCGTGTGGCTGGCGACGCAAATCAGCTTGCGCTCGCTGACCAACGGCACGTGACGCCTGAGGCTGAAATGGCCAAGCCCGGTGTCGAACAGGAGATCGCGATCGCGGCCGCGCACATGCCACATATTGCAGCGGAAGAACGGTTTTATCCAAGGCTCGTGGATCAAGGTCACGCCATCGCTCATGCGGATGGTCTCGTACCAGTCTGGTGCCTCGATGACCGCAAGCGTTGCCATGTTTCAATCCGTCAGAAAGTTCAGTCCGTCAGCAGGATGATCTGGTCGGTATCGCAGGAAATCGCGACCCTGTCGCCCGGCTGGACGGTCGCCGTCGCGGGCAATTTGGCGATGAAGTGGAGCGAAGGGTCCTCGACGGAAACGGCGAGCACGCGCTTGAAGCTGCCCTGGAAAACCA
>NZ_RZRP01000872.1:0-2578 GCF_003997795.1 Mesorhizobium sp. M7A.F.Ca.US.005.03.2.1
CCACAATGCGCGGCAGGCCTTCCTTGCGTTCGAGCCGGACCATGTGGTCCCTGAAGCCGATCACCGACAGGATCAGCCGGCCGGGCTCGTGCGGCACCAGTTCCTGCCAGTTGGCGCGCACGGGATCGCTCGCCGGCGCCGTCATGATCTTGAAGTCCTTGGCGCCGTCGGCATTGGTCAGGATGAAGAAGATATCGCCGCCTTCTTCCAGCTCGTATTGAAGGCCAACCTCGCGCGGCGACACCAGTTTCGGTTCGGCAAACGGATCGTCGGCGCGCATCAGGCGGTATTCCGAAGTCTCGTGATCGTTGATGCCGATCATGATCCATTCGTTGTTGCGGGTGCCGTCGACATTCATGAAGAAGCCGGGATCGGTTTCCTCATAGATCAACCGGTCGCTGTCCGGGCTGTCGCCCAGCGCATGGAACAGTACCTTGGACGGGCGATGGTTGGGATCGAGACGCGTGTAGAAGAAGCCGTCATTGCCTGCGTTCCAGACGCCTGAACCGCCGGTGTCGGGGATCTGGTCGGCAAGCTCTTTGCCATCGGCAAGGTCACGCACGCGAAGCGTGTAGAATTCGGAGCCCTTGTCGTCGAATGCCCATAGCAGCTTGGCGTGGTCGGCCGAATGGTCGACACCGCCAAGACGGAAATAGGCCTTGCCCGCGGCCTCCGCGTCGCCATCGAGCAGGATATGCTCGGCGCCGCCGTCGCGCGACATGCGGAAATAGCGCGGCTGCTCGCCACCAAGTTTAAAGGACGAGCCGTAGGCATAGGGCCCATCCTTCATCGGCACGGAAGAATCGTCTTCCTTGATACGGCCCTTCATCTCCTTGAAAAGCTGCTTTTGCAGTTCGACCGTGTCGGCCATCAGCTTCGACTGGTAGGCATTCTCCGCCTCGAGTTCTGCGCGGATCCCCGCATCGAGCAATGACGGGTCGCGGAACATCTCCTGCCAGTTATCGGCCCGTAGCCAGGCATAGTCGTCGGTTCGCGTGATGCCGTGATGCGTGTCGGAAACCGGCCGCTTCTCGGGCGTTGGCGGGCTGACGATCGGAAATATGGATGTCTTGGTCATTGCGTCTCGCTTTGCCAGTATCTTCAATGGGCCAGTATCTTGAAGGGCCATCTCGAATGGAGAAATATCTTGAATGGCAAATGAACACGCCGATCAGGGCAGGTTCAAGAGCCGGAGCGTATGGGTTGTGTCGGCTCCAGGAGATGAGCCGGGAGGAGAGATGATGACTATTTGGTCTCGGACTGCTGCGGCTTTCGCCGTTGCTTCGCTAACTCTGGGCTTTGCCGGCCAGTCTCATGCGACCGTATTCGCGGCTTGGCAAGTGGCCAATGTCCCGTTCGGCGACACGCTCAATGTACGCAAATACCCTTCGGGCACATCCCAAAAGCAGGCGGGATATCCGAACGGCACCGTTCTGCAGATGACCGGGCGATGCACCGGCGGAATAAACCTGCTCGACATCGCCAACCAGCCGGCATGGAAGCAGGCACAAAAGATTCGCTATCGCTGGTGCGAAGTCTGGCATGATCCGGTCCAGAACGGCAATTTCGTCACCGGCTGGGCCTATGGCAAATACATCATCCCGCATTGATTGACGCGGCAGCAATCAGCCGATCGGTCGGATGACTGGCATGTCGCCTGATTGCTCGTATATGACCACGGCAACCTGTGGTTTTGTGGACAAATGCGAACAACCAATATTTCTCGAGCGATAGCCAAGCAAGATCAAACATTAAAACCCGTTTCGTGAGTTGCCACGAATGTAACGGCGATCTGACGTTGCGTCAGCCGCCGCCGACGGGAACGCGAAATATCGATAAATTACACAATGCACGAAAGATTGAAGCTGATCGCGGAACATTTGATCAATATCGTTCAATATAGCGCGAGGGGCGAATTGACTTACTTGGTCTGCACGCTCATTGATGTGCCCGCGACACGAATCGTAGAAACTCTACCTGCACAAAATTCGTGCGATGCCCTGCTTGTAAAAAAGGGCGCAGATCGATGTAACTCTTGTTGGGGACCGAAGACCATGGATATTGTCGAAACACCTTCCAGAAACAGCGATGCGCTGATCGAATTGACCGCCGATGTGGTGGCCGCCTATGTCAGCAACAATCCCGTGCCGGTCGGCGAACTGCCGAACCTGATATCCGATGTCCATGCCGCACTCGGGCGTGTGGGCGGAACCGCCGAACAGCCGCCTGCCGACAAGCAGAAGCCGGCGGTCAACCCGAAGCGGTCGGTTCATGACGACTACATCGTCTGCCTTGAAGACGGCAAGAAGTTCAAGTCGCTGAAGCGCCACCTGATGACCCACTATGACCTGACGCCGGACCAGTATCGCGAAAAGTGGAACCTCGACCCGACCTATCCGATGGTTGCACCCAACTATGCAGCTGCCCGGTCCCAACTCGCCAAGAAGATGGGTCTCGGCCGCAAGCGCAAAGCGCGGTAATTGCTGCCAGCCAGATCGGATCGACATCAACGGCGCCTTCGGGCGCCGTTTGATTTTTGCGAGCCGCGACGCGCGGATCGGGTCGGGAAGCGTCAGGC
>NZ_RZRP01000873.1:0-2519 GCF_003997795.1 Mesorhizobium sp. M7A.F.Ca.US.005.03.2.1
GGGTTATGTCGACGACATCGTCGAGGGGCTGGAACGTTACTTCTGGCGCGACGGCATCTCGCATCGCGGCCCTCTGAACATCGGCAACGATCACGAGGTTTCCGTCCTGCGCATCGCGGAATTCGTCAGGTCGCTTGTCCCCGGCAGCCGCATCGAGCACCACCCTCCGGCTCCCCAGGATCCGACAAATCGGCGTCCGGACCTGACGTCGGCGAGGCATGTCCTTCCTGGCTGGGAAGCCAGGACGAGCTATCAGGAAGGCATCGGGCGCACCTTCGATTGGTTCCGTCAGCGAATTGCGGCCGGAACCGTTGCGGCCCCAACGGCCTGACGCGCCCGGCGTCGCGGCCAAAGCTCTTTCCTGGCTGCCCACTTGGTCACCACCGCATCGGGCGCACCCATCGGCGAGCCCTGGCCGTATCCGCATAAAGATATTGACTGCATGTTTAGTCATAGTTACTCCTGAGGTCGCGAATTGAGTTGGACAGCCGGCGCCAGCCGGTGAATGGCCACCATGAAGAGGGGAATATCTCGACTGCGATGCGGCTTGCCGTTGCCGGTGCGCCGCATGCCGCAAATGCGATGTCGACGGCCGTTCTCGTGCCGTCGATCGGCATTGTCGCGGCCATCTTTTCGTCAGCAGGAAACGGACCTGAGGCCGTAACGCCGCCGGTCCCAACAATGGGAGCATACAGCATGAACTGGAAACTGACCGCGACGGCCATCGGCCTGTCGCTGCTGACTGTCACGGGCGTTGCCCATGCCGACGGCGAACTCAACATCTACAATTGGGGCAACTACACCAGTCCCGACCTGATCAAGAAGTTCGAGGAGACCTACAAGGTCAAGGTCACCGTCACCGACTATGATTCCAACGATACCGCCCTGGCCAAGGTCCGGCAGGGCGCCTCCGGCTATGACATCGTCGTGCCCTCGGCGAGCGTCGTGCCGGTCTGGATCAGCGAAGGTCTGCTCTTGGAGACCGATCCCAACAAGATGGAGAACTTCAAGAACGTCGATCCCAGGTGGGTCGATGTTCCATTCGATCCAGGCCGCAAATATACCGTTCCATGGCAGTGGGGCACGACCGGCATTTCGGTGAACAAGTCGGTTTATGCCGGCGACCCCAACACATCGGCGATCTTCCTCGACCCACCCCCCGAACTCGTCGGCAAGATCAATGTCGTACCCGAAATGGGTGACATCATGTTCCTCGCCATCGCTTACGAGGGTGGCAAATATTGCAGCAGCGACATGCAGATGCTGAAGAAGGTGCATGACAAGCTGGTGGAGGCGAAGGCGAAATGGCTTTCGCTCGACTATGCGGCCGTCGATGGCCTGGGCAGGGGCGACATCGCCGCGGGCGTCAACTGGAACGGCATATCGCTGCGCGAGCGGCTTGAGAACGACAAGATCGTCTATGGCTATCCCAAGGAAGGCTATCCGATCTGGATGGACAATGTCGCTGTCCTCAAGGACGCCAAAAATGTCGACAACGCCAAGCTGTTCCAGAATTTCATCATGGATCCGCAGAATGCGGCACTGATCTCAGCCTTTGCGCGTTATTCGAACGGTATCAAGGGCTCGGAAGCCTTCATGCCCGACGACATGAAGACCGCGCCGGAAGTCAACATTCCCGCCGATTTCGCCGCCAAGGGCCAGTTCATGCAGGCATGCCCGCCCGACGTGCAGGCGCTCTACACGAAGATCTGGACCGACCTGCAGAAATGACCTGACCAGGCTTTCCCGCGCCGCTGCACGCGGCGCGGTCATCTCCGTCCATGCAACGCGATGCGCAGATCGCAGGAGACTTCCCATGACCGATCTCGACCTTTGCTACATGCCGGCCAGCGAGGCGCTGCGGCTGTTCAAGGCAAAGAAGCTTTCGCCCGTCGAACTGATGCAGGCCACCATCCGCCGCGCCGAAGCCACCAAGCCGACGATCAACTGCCTCACCTTCACGCATTTCGACGAGGCGATGGACCTGGCCAGGAAAGCCGAGGCGAAATACGCCAGGGGGGCCCGTACCGGGGCGCTCGAGGGACTGCCGATCGGCATCAAGGACGAGAGCTACATCAAGGACAAGCCGACCTCGCACGGCTCGCTGCTGTCCCGGGATGCCATCGGTGGCCATACGTCGACGATGAACGAGCGCATCATCAAGGCCGGAGGCATTGTCCATGCCCGCACGGCGACGCCTGAATTCAGCTGCGCCGGCTACACCTGGTCGAAACGCTGGGGCGTGACGCGCAATCCGTGGAACCCGGATTTCACGCCCGGCGGTTCGTCCGGCGGTGCCGCGGCGACGCTGGCGTCCGGCACGTCGTCGATCGCCACCGGCTCGGACATTGCCGGGTCGATCCGAATTCCCGCGTCGGCCTGCGGTCTTGTCGGCTTCAAGCCGCCTTACGGGCGCAATCCGGACGAGCCGCCGTTCAACCTCGATTTCTACTGCCACACCGGACCTTTGGCGCGAAACGTCGGGGATGCGATCCTGCTGCAGAACGTGATGGCCGGAC
>NZ_RZRP01000874.1:0-2562 GCF_003997795.1 Mesorhizobium sp. M7A.F.Ca.US.005.03.2.1
CGCGCGCCTTGGCGGCGGCGACTTCCTCCCGCGCGCGCTCGCCATGGTCGGTCAGCACGACGCGGGCGCCATAGCCCGCCGTGGCATCACGCTTGGCGGCCGGTGCGTCGATCGGCATGACGATGGTGACGGGAACGCCAAGCGCCTGGCCGGCAGCCGCCAGCCCTTGCGCGAAATTGCCGGAGGAGTAGGCGACGACGCCCTTCTTCGCTTCGTCAACTGAAAGCTGCTTCAGGCGCCAATAGGCGCCGCGCACCTTGAATGAGCCGGCCCATTGCAGCGATTCCGGCTTGATGAAGACGCGGGCGGCGCCGGTCTCGCGGGCTAGTGCCGTCGATTCCAGCAGCGGCGTGATCTGCGTCGCCCTGGAGGTGACGGCATAGGCCTGCTTGAGATGGTCAAGGGAGGGGACGAGAAGGTCTGACATCATTCGCCTCGCGGATACCGTTTGCTCTCTTCGAGATTGTCGAGGTTCATGTGATTGCGCATGTAGCGCTCGGACGCCTTTTGCAGGGGCTGGAAATCCCAGGGGTAATAGGCGCCGTTGCGCAGCGCCGGATAGACGACCCAGCGGCGCGCCTGGCTTTCGCGGACAGCGGCGTCGAAGCCGGCCATGTCCCAGCGCGCCTGGACTTTGTCCATGAATGCCGCCACCAAGCCGGCATTGGCGGGGTCGTCGGCCAGATTGTCCCGTTCGAGCGGATCGGCTTCGAGATCGAACAGTTGCGGCGGATCGAGCTCGCAGTGGACGAATTTGTATCTGCCGTCGCGGATCGCCACCAACGGCGCGTTGGACCCTTCGGCCGCATACTCCATCAACACCGGTGCGGTGCGCTCGATGCCCTCGGTGAGCGGCAGCAGCGACTGGCCGTCGGTCCACGGCGCGATCGCAGCGATGTCGATGCCGGCGAGATCGCAAAGCGTCGGCGCCACGTCGAGATTGGAGACCGGCGTCTCGATCAGCCCGGCGCGAACGCCCTTGCCGGCAATCATCAGCGGTACCCGCGCCGAACCCTCGAAGAAGCTCATCTTGAACCACAGGCCGCGCTCGCCGAGCATGTCGCCGTGATCCGAGCAGAACAGGATGATTGTGTCGTCCGCCATGCGTGTGCGCTTGAGAACGTCGAGGATCTCGCCCAGCTTGTCGTCGACATAGGAGATGTTGGCGAAATAGCCCTGCCGCGAACGACGCACCTGCTCTGGCGTGATCTCGAAAGAGGGGTAGTCACTGGCGTGGTACAGCCGCCGGGAATGCGTATCCTGCTGGTCATACGCGATGAACCCGGTTTCCGGGTCCAGCGCCTGGCAATGCTCATAGAGATCCCAATATTGCTTGCGCGCGACATAGGGATCGTGCGGATGCGACAGCGAGACAGTGAGGCACCAAGGCCGATGGTTCGCATCGTCCTGTTCGCGCGAAAGCTGATAGAGCTTCTGCGTGGCCAGGAACACGACCTCGTCGTCATACTCCATCTGGTTGGTGATCTCGGCGACGCCTGCACCGGTCACCGAGCCCAGATTGTGATACCACCAGTCGATACGCTCGCCGGGCTTGCGGTAATCCGGCGTCCAGCCGAAATCGGCTGGATAAATGTCGGTCGTCAGCCGCTCCTCGAAACCATGCAACTGGTCCGGCCCAACGAAATGCATCTTGCCCGACAGGCAGGTGTAGTAGCCGGCGGCGCGCAAATGATGGGCAAAGGTCGGGATCGATGAGGCGAATTCGGCGGCATTGTCATAGACGCCGGTGCGCGACGGCAATTGCCCGCTCATGAACGAGGCACGGCCCGGCGCGCAGAGCGGCGAGGCCGTGTAGTTGTTGGCAAAGCGCGCCGAACGCGCGGCCAACGCTTTCAGATGCGGTGTATGCAGAAACTCCGCCGGTCCGTCCGGAAACAGGGTTCCGTTGAGCTGGTCGACCATGACGATCAGGAAATTGGTTGGCTTCATTGTCACTGTTTGCGCCGCTCGCCAAGTTTGGTTTCGAGATAGTCCTCGACCAGCGCGATCGCGGTCGCGGCATCGGGCACGCCGTCTTTCAGCGCCCGCCTGATGTAGAGCCCGTCGATCATCGCCGCGGTCGCTTCGGCGGCGCGGTCGGCTTCGGCTCTGGGCAAGATCCCGGTCAGCCCGCTCATCAGGTTCGAGTGCAGCCGCCGCGCGTAGACCTTGAGCAGCCGGCGCAAGGCCGATGATTTCTGCGCCTCGACATAGAAGGCGAGCCAGGCGGCGATGGTTTCCGGCTGGAACTGGATGTCGGAGAAATTGACAGCGACCACCGCCGAGACCCTTTCGCGCGCGCTATTGGCCGAGCCAAGGGCGCGCAACGTATCGGCTGTAAGCTCCGCCAGTATGTGCCGCATCGTCGCCAAGAGCAGCTCGTCCTTGGCACCAAAATAATGATGGGCAAGGGCGGACGACACGCCGGCGCGTCCGGCGATCTCGGACATGGTCACGTCGAGCGAACCGCGCTCGCCGATCGCCGAGATCGTCGCGTCGATCAGCGCCTTGCGGCGCAGCGGTTCCATTCCGATTTTCGGCATCTCGCCATGATCCTTTGAG
>NZ_RZRP01000875.1:0-2562 GCF_003997795.1 Mesorhizobium sp. M7A.F.Ca.US.005.03.2.1
GCTGACCGATGCGGAAGTGCTGCAGATCCGCGAGACCATCGATCGCGATTACCAGGTTGAAGGCGACCTGCGCCGCGAAGTCTCGATGAACATCAAGCGGCTCATGGACCTCGGCTGCTACCGCGGCCTGCGTCACCGCCGCTCGCTGCCGGTCCGCGGCCAGCGCACGCATACCAATGCGCGCACCCGCAAGGGCCCGGCCAAGTCGATCGCCGGCAAGAAGAAGTAATTTTTTTAGGGGAATAAGGGAGTAGGGGAGTAAGGCAGTAGGGAATGCCCGCCAGTCGGGTCGCATTTTTCCCTACTCCCTTGCTGCCCTATTCCCCTACTCCCTTACGAAGGTGGAGCCGCTGGCATTACGGCGGTGTAGAGATCAACTGAAAGGACTATCATGGCCAAGGAAGCCGCTCGTGTTCGCCGTCGCGAACGCAAGAATATCTCGTCGGGCGTTGCCCACGTCAATTCGACCTTCAACAACACGATGATCACCATCACCGATGCACAGGGCAATTCGATTGCCTGGTCGTCGGCCGGTGCCCAGGGCTTCAAGGGTTCGCGCAAGTCGACCCCGTTCGCTGCCCAGATGGCTGCCGAGGATGTTGCCAAGAAGGCCCAGGAACACGGCATGCGCATGCTCGAAGTCGAGGTCTGCGGACCCGGCTCCGGTCGTGAATCGGCACTGCGCGCCCTGCAGGCGGCCGGCTTCACCATCACCTCGATCCGTGATGTGACGCCGATCCCGCACAATGGCTGCCGCCCGCGCAAGAAGCGTCGCGTCTAAGCATTTACCGAACGCCGCGCGAGCCCCCTTGGGCGCTCCTCCGCGGCATTCCAGGTCGCCCGCCACGATTGGATGGTGGCGGGTCAACGGAAGGAAAGCATCATGATCCAGAAAAATTGGCAGGAACTGATCAAGCCGAACAAGATCGAGTTCTCGTCGAAGAAGAAGACGCTGACCACGCTGGTCGCCGAGCCTCTCGAGCGTGGCTTTGGCCTGACGCTGGGCAACGCGCTGCGCCGCGTGCTTCTGTCTTCGCTGCGCGGTGCGGCTGTTACCGCCGTGCAGATCGACGGCGTTCTACATGAATTCTCGTCCATCGCCGGTGTGCGCGAGGACGTGACCGACATCGTCTTGAATATCAAGGAAATCGCCATCCGCATGGAAGGCGATGGTCCCAAGCGCATGGTCGTTCGCAAGCAGGGACCGGGTGCGGTTCTTGCCGGCGACATCCAGACGGTTGGCGACGTCGAGATCCTCAACCCCGACCACGTCATCTGCACGCTGGACGAAGGCGCTGAAATCCGCATGGAATTCACCGTCGACACCGGCAAGGGTTACGTGCCGGCCGACCGCAACCGCGCCGAAGACGCGCCGATCGGCCTCATCCCGGTCGACAGCCTTTATTCGCCGGTCAAGAAGGTCTCCTACAAGGTCGAGAACACCCGCGAGGGCCAGGTTCTCGACTATGACAAGCTGACCATGACGATCGAGACCGACGGTTCGATCACCGGCGAGGACGCAGTGGCTTTCGCCGCCCGCATCCTGCAGGACCAGCTCGGCCTGTTCGTCAACTTCGACGAGCCGCAGAAGGAAGTCGCCGCCGAGGCCGTCACCGAGCTCGCCTTCAACCCGGCGCTGCTCAAGAAGGTCGACGAACTCGAGCTTTCGGTGCGTTCGGCCAACTGCCTGAAGAACGACAACATCGTCTATATCGGCGACCTGATCCAGAAGACCGAGGCCGAGATGCTGCGCACCCCGAACTTCGGCCGCAAGTCGCTGAACGAGATCAAGGAAGTCCTGGCGGCGATGGGCCTGCACCTCGGCATGGAAGTGCCGGACTGGCCGCCGGAAAACATCGAAGACCTCGCCAAGCGTTACGAAGACCAATATTGAGCATGAATTCCAAGGATCGGCGGCGTGGGCCGCTCGATCCGACGGTCATGCGGAAAACCATCAGAGGCCGCGGCCTCTTGAACAACTGAAGAAGGAAAAGAGCCATGCGCCACGGTTTCAAAGGCCGCCGCTTCGCCCGAAGCATTAGCCATCGCAAGTCGATGTTCGCCAACCTCGCCGTGTCGCTGCTCGAGCACGAGCAGATCGTCACAACCTTGCCGAAGGCGAAGGACCTGCGTCCGATCGTCGAGAAGCTGGTGACGCTCGGCAAGCGTGGCGACCTGCACGCCCGCCGCCAGGTCATTGCCCAGATCGGCAATGAAGGCGTCGTCAAGCGTCTGTTCGACACCATCGCGCCGCGCTACGCCAACCGCAATGGCGGCTATCTGCGCATCATGAAGGCGGGCTTCCGTCACGGTGACAACGCCGCCATGGCTGTCATCGAATTCGTCGATCGCGACGTCTCGGCCAAGGGCGCCGGCGACCGCGCTCGCATCGAGGCCGAAAGCGCTGACGCGGACGCCGCAGCCGCATAAGGCTCGGTTTTCCCAAATGAGTTCAAAGGGGCCTGCGGGCCCCTTTTTGTTTTCTGAAAGCAGCAAACCGCGCCGGAATCCGATTTCCGGGCATGCCCCTGGGATTTTGGCCCAAAATAGTCGGATTTCAGC
>NZ_RZRP01000876.1:0-2560 GCF_003997795.1 Mesorhizobium sp. M7A.F.Ca.US.005.03.2.1
GCCTGGCCTTCTTTTTGGCGGCCAACAGCCATCTTCTTCGAAGCCAAGGGATTGGCGTCAGCGGTTGGTGAAATTCGGCTTCCGCTTCTCGGCAAAGGCCGCCATGCCTTCCTTCTGATCGTCCAGTGCGAACAGCGAGTGAAACAGCCGGCGCTCGAACCGCAATCCCTCGGCAAGCGTCGTCTCGAAGGCGCGGTTGACAGCTTCCTTTGCCATCATCACCGATGGCAGCGAGAAAGCGGCGATCTTGGCCGCGGCCTCCAGCGCCTCCTCGACAAGTTCGCCGGCAGGCACGACCCGCGACACCAGGCCAGAACGCTCGGCCTCGGCGGCATCCATCATCCGCCCGGTCAGGCACATGTCCATCGCCTTCGACTTGCCGACAAAGCGGGTCAGCCTTTGTGACCCGCCCATGCCTGGAATGACGCCGAGCGTGATCTCGGGCTGGCCGAACTTGGCCGTGTCGGCGGCGATGATGAAATCGCACATCATCGCCAGCTCGCAACCGCCGCCGAGTGCATAGCCCGCCACCGCCGCGATAATAGGCTTTCGCGCCCGCGTCAGTTCCTCCCAGCCGACGAAGAAGTCTTGGGCGTAGGCGTCCGCATAGGAGATGGACTGCATCTCCTTGATATCGGCGCCCGCCGCGAAAGCCTTTTCGGAACCGGTGATGACCATGGCGCCGATACCGGGATCGGCGCTGAACCCGTTCACGGCTGCCACCACCTCGGTCAGGATCTGGGAGTTCAGCGCGTTGAGCGCCTGCGGCCTGTTCAGCGTGATCAGCCCGACCTTGCCGTGCGTCTCGGTGATGATCGTCTCATAGGTCATGGCTGCTTCTCCTTGCTTACGCTCGTCTAGAGCGGTTCATCGTTTCACGGAAACGCAGAACCGCTCCATCTCCTTGTCTTGATGCAATTTCGGACGGAAAACCGCCCTCGCTTTTCCTGGAATTGCTCTGACTCATCGCTGGCATGTCCGGCAATAAAAGGTCGATCGGCCGCTCTGCACGATACGCTCGATGTGGCCGCCGCAACTGGGCTTGGAGCAGGCCTCGCCTTCGCGGTCGTAGACGGCGAAGGCGTGCTGGAAATAGCCCAGCGACCCATCGGTCTGCATATAGTCCCGCAGTGAGGAACCGCCGGCTGCGATCGCATCCGATATCACCGAACGAATGGCTTGCGCGAGGTGTTCGCTTTGGGCCTGGGCTTTCTTTCCGGGCCTGGCGATCGTGCCCGCCTCGCGCAGCGGCGACAGGCCCGCACGCCACAACGCCTCCGACACATAGATATTGCCGAGCCCGGCGATCAGCCTCTGGTCGAGAAGCGCTGCCTTCAGCGGTGATCTCCGCCCCTTCATCAATGAGGAAAGCAGCGCACCGTCCAATGTGTTGCCCGTAGGCTCGACGCCAAGTCCAGCCAGCATCGGATGAACGTCCGGCAGTCCTTCCGCAAACAACATGAAGCCGAAGCGGCGCGGATCATTGAAGATCACGCGCGATCGGGTACCGGCCGGAGACACGACATGGAAGACGACGTGGTCGTGATTGGAGCTCTTCGAGCGGTCGTGCCGGAAGATGCCGGGCATGTCGCTGCCATCAGCCGTCTCGATGCGGAATGAGCCCGACATGCCGAGATGGCAGATCAGCGCGGGGCCGCCTTCCAGGTCCATCGTCAGATACTTGGCCCGGCGGCCGAGTGCCGTGATCGTCTTGCCGGCCAGTCGCTGCGCGAATTTCTCGGGAAATGGAAAGCGCAGATCCGGTCGGCGCGCCTCGACGCGGGCGATGGTGGCGCCTTCCAGAACCGGCTGAAGTCCGCGCCGGACGGTTTCGACCTCCGGTAACTCAGGCATGACCGCCGATCGCCGCATAGAAAGAAGTGCCGTAGCGTCCGGGCGCCAGCCCGAGATGCTCGGCCACGGTTTCGCCGATGTCGGCGAATGTCGTTCTCAGTCCGATGTCGCCGCCCTTGAGACCCGGTCCAGTGCCGATCACCGGAACGCGCTCGCGCGTGTGATCGGTCCCGGCCCAGGTAGGGTCGTTGCCGTGGTCGGCCGTCAGGATGAGAAGATCGCCCTGCCGCAGCCTCGCAAATGCCTCCGGCAGCCGCAGGTCGAAGGCCTCGAGCGCTGCAGCATAGCCCGCGACATCGCGGCGGTGACCGAATTCGGTGTCGAAGTCGACGAAATTGGCGAAGACGAGGTCACCGTCGCCGGCATCATCCATCGCACCCAGCGCTTCGTCGAACATAGCCATGTTGCCTGCCGCCTTGCGCACTTGCGAAATTCCGCGATGGGCGAAGATGTCGCCGATCTTGCCGACGGCGATGACACGGCTGCCACGCGCCGTCAGCCGGTCGAGCAGGGTCGGTTCCGGCGGGGGCACGGCGTAGTCATGACGGTTGTATGTCCGCTCGAAAGTGGCGGTGGTTTCGCCGACGAACGGCCGCGCGATCACCCGTCCGATCCTGAGCGGGTCAACCAGCCTGCGCACCACCTGGCAGAATTCATAAAGCCGATCGAGGCCGAAATGGACTTCATGCGCGGCGATTTGCAGGAC
>NZ_RZRP01000877.1:0-2559 GCF_003997795.1 Mesorhizobium sp. M7A.F.Ca.US.005.03.2.1
TCACTGTACCGTTCAGCACCAGCGCCTTGCGGCCGAGTGCCGTGATCCGGTGCGCCGTTTCATCCAGCCCACCTTTCGACGCATGACCAAAACAGGCGATGTCGGCGCCTGCCTCGGCCAGCCCGATCGCGATGGCCTGGCCGATGCCGCTGCCGGCGCCGGTGACCAGCGCGACATCGCCATCCAGCTTGAAAAGATCCATCGAGTGTCCTCCCTGTCTCAGGAGGGTATGCGCTGACCCGTGCTTCGATCAAGCGCCCGCGCGCAAGCGGCGTCGATGCCTAGAAATAACCGTTCGACGCGGCCGTGGCTTCCTTCGGGATTTCGACGCCATCGACCAGGATCTTGTCGACCAGCTCGTGGTGGAAACAGACCAGCCCCTTGATGCGCTCCGCCTCGTGCACCGGCTCAGGATAATACCAGACCAGGTTCTCGTGGCGCTTGGCCTTGGTCGTCACGTGATAGTAGTTGGAGATGCCCTTGTAAGGACAGCGCGAGATGTAGCGGCTGGGCGCGAACATATCGAGCCGCGTGTCGGCGATCGGCAGATAGTGGCGCACCGGATGGCCGGTCTCGAACAGGAACACGCCGCGGCGTGAATCGGCGACCTGCTCACCATCGAGGATGACCTGCACGCGCCGCGACGACGGCAGGCAGTCGACGCGGCGGAACGGATCGCGGGCGTGGACAAAGATCTCCTCGTCCTCCTCGAACCAGTGCCCCATCTTGCTCCAGGTGAACGACATGTAGTCCGATATCGGCGGACAGCCCTTGACCGGATCGAGATAGCGCCAGGCCGCGTCCTCGACCAGCGTGATGCCGGTGTTGAGCGAATAGTGGGTGGCTGTGCCCTTGAATGGGTCCTCTATCGTGGTCTTGCTCGGCAGCAGGAACTCCTCGCGAACGTCGCCGATCGGAAAATAGTAGACCGGCAGATGATCGGATTCGTAGAACACCAAGGCGTTGGTCGTATCGGCCACGGTCATTGACCCCACCTGCACGCGCAGGCGCTTCTGCGTCGGCATGGTGAAGGCTATGTAGCCCGGCTCGAAGTCGTACTGCACGATGGTATCGAGCAAGGGAAAATGCGGCCCGCGGCCGCGCAGATGAGGCTTGCGAATGGTAGTCTCCCGTTTTGTTTCTTTTGTCATCGGGCGTTGAGGCACGATCAGCTCAGGGACACGCGATCGAGCAGCAGGCCGGCGGCGATCGGCGGCAAGCCGCTGACATTCTTGCGCACCGGCACCAGCAGATCGGGGAAATAGCTGAAGATGACAGGCGTCTCGTCGAGCAGCAGTTTCTGGATGTCGGAGGCGGCAGCGCGTTGCGCGCCGACATCGAGCGCCTTGAGATAGCTGGTGACCATGCCGTCATAGGCCGGGCTCTTGAAATGCGCCGCATTCCACGGACCGTCGCTGACCAGCGGGCTCTTCAGGAAGACGTTCGGCACGCTGCGATGGGCGTAGTCGGTGATGCCAAGTGGGCTGTCCAGCCAGTCCGACTGGCCGAACACCGCCTTGCCGTAATATTTGTCCTGGTCTTCGATGTTGAGCGAGATGCGGGCACCGATTTCCTTGGCGAAATTCTGGAACAATTGCGCGTAGCCGGGAATGTCGGAATAGCGCAGCGTCGTTAGCGTGATGTCGAAACCACTGGCAAGGCCCGCCGCCTCCAGCAACTGCTTGGCCTTGGCGATATCCTGGACGCGCTGCGGCACCGTCTTGTCGGTTGCGGGGAAAGCGGGTGCGAAGGGGCTGTCATTGCCGGTCGCCGCCATGCCGCGGCACAGCCCGTCGACCAGCTTGGAGCGGTCGATGCACAGCGCCAGCGCCTGGCGCACGCGCTTGTCGGTGAAGGGGCCGGTGTCGCAGCGCATGTGAAGCTGCCGGTGCGCGGTCGAAGCGACACGCAGCACCGTGATATCAGGACTGTTCAGCACCACCTGGCTTACATCGAGCGGAACGGCGTCGAGAATGTCGACCTCGCCGGCCTGCAGCGCCAGGATGCGCGGCTGCACGTCGCCGTAGAATTTGAATTCGAGCCGGTCGGGCAGCGCCTTCTCGCCCCAATAGTCGGTATTGCGGATGAAGGTCGCGCCGACCTTTGGCGTGTAGGTCTCCAGCCGGAATGGCCCGGTTCCTTCGAACGTCTTTTCGTAGTCGCCCTTGTAGCTCGCCGGCAGGATGACGGCGTTGTAATTGTCGATCGACACCGAATAGGGAAAGCTGCCATTCGGCGCATCGAGATGGAAGGCGACGGTGTGGTCGTCGACCTTCCGGGTGCCGCCTTTCGACAGCAGCCCCTTGAACACGGAAAGTGCATTGGAAGCGCCGTTGGGGTCGGCCAGCCGGTCGAAGGTCGCGACGACGTCGTCGGCCTTGAAATCCTCGCCATTGTGGAATTTCACGCCCTTGCGCAGCTTGAACGTCCAGACGCTGCCGTCCTCGTTCGGCGCCCAACTCTCCGCCAGCACCGGCTTCAAGGTGAGGTCCGGCTGCGTGATGCAGAGAAATTCGGCGGTCTGGAAAACCAGCTGGTAACTGCCGCTGTCATAATAGG
>NZ_RZRP01000878.1:0-2551 GCF_003997795.1 Mesorhizobium sp. M7A.F.Ca.US.005.03.2.1
GGATAGATGTTCAGGAGAAAGCAGCGTAGGGCCTATCGACTTGTCAGATCTGATGCCCCCCGATGTGCAGGATGATCCTGCCCTAGCCGCTGAGGTCGACCGGCTTCTGGCGCGCCGTACGCGCGAAATCAGCCTGCGTGGCGAGATCGAACGCCTATTTCGAGCACGTGTCTGGTCGCAAACGGCGAAAATCATCCGCGCGTGGATGATCTGGGTGGCATTTTTGGATGTGCTGACGTTGGCACTGAACGCGGCGTTGCTTCCATGGGGCGTAGCGCAGTCCATGCTCCTGCCCGGCGCCATCATCCCGCCCATCGCGTTGGCCGTGGTCCTAGCCTGGCGTAAACCGCAGGCGCCTTGGCTCCAAGGAGCTTCGCTGATCGCAGGCATGTTCCTGATCTTGTTGTCAGTCGCATTGGTCGGAGCAAGCGCTGGTGGCGAGTTCTACGAACGGCAATTGAACGTCATGTTGTTCGTGGCCATCACAGCCATCATAATCTTCGGGATCCCCCTGGCGTGGACGATGACGATCGCTGCGCTGGCGCTCGGACTCTTTCTCATGCTTCAACTGCAGAACCCGGCCATCGCGCATGGGAGTGCAGTGGCTGGAACGCTGTTCTTCGCCAGCGGTATCTTTGCAACGGTGGCCGCGCGGCGCATCATGACAATTCTTGCTCAAAAGACTTTCCTGTTTGAGCTTCGCGACCGACGCAGGGTCGCCGAACTGGCGAAAGCGAATGATCGACTGGTACTCCTGGCGAGGACCGATCCACTCACCGGCATCTCCAACCGTCGCTGGATGACGGAAACACTCGAGCGCCTATGGGGAAGTGACAAACGTTGCCTTGCCGGTGCCGCGATGCTGATGTGCGACATTGACAACTTCAAGAAGCTAAACGACCACCTCGGCCATGCGGAGGAAGATCGGTGTTTGGTAAAGGTCGCAACTATCTTGAAGGAAAACGTGAGGCGTGATCGCGATCACGTTGCCCGTTATGGCGGCGAAGAATTCCTCGTGCTCCTGCCCGGGGTGAACGAGGAAGAGGCCGCCGCTGTGGCTGAACGAATGCGTAAGAGCGTCGAGGCTGCCGCTTTGCCCAACCCTGGATCCCGTGTGTCGCGCTGGGTCACCCTGAGCATTGGAGTTGCCGTTCAGACCTCTGAGGCGATCTCGCCGGAGCAGTTACAGCAGCGAGCGGATGCCGCACTTTACCTTGCCAAGCAGACGGGCCGCAACAGGGTGCTGCTTCACAGACCGGAGTTATCCGCGCGCAAACACATTCGGCCGGGCAGCCTCGGGGCATAGGCCGTGCGTGGCCCGAGATCTGCTCTTCTGAATCACGGGGTTTCCCGTGCGTCGACGATAACAGGTTAGTTCAGGGACTTTGGACCACCGAGACGAAGGGTTCCCCTGTAATCTCCACATCGCGCCCGGCAGACTACGATTTCGAGAATAATCCCCTGAAACGAGTTTCCGGGTTGTTCAGAACACCCATGGCCGATTCCGGCTGCGTGGATGGTCCAGGGGGAGTTCCACCAAATGGCCTCAGTGATGGGCGATCATCTGGATGACTTGCCGGGTCTTCGCAAATGCCGAGCGCATGGGCTCCGTCGATTTCTGCGCCCTGCGCCCTATGTGGCGCGCGTTTGGCTAGGTGAATGGCGCCCATTGCGCAGCCCCTGATCTTGCGCAAGGGAATCCTGCGACAGCCCTCATTAGATCGGTTGCAAGTGCTCCATGAAATCTCCATCTAGTTCAGTTGTAGTCAGAACGCGGTCAAACGATGACACGGCAAGAAGTTCTCTCCGTCATTGGGTCAGCCGACGATATTACGGTTGCGGAGATCATCGCAACGGGTGCGTCGATCGAGGAATTGAGAGAGGCATGGGCATGGGCTTTTGCTGACGAGGCGTTAATGGGACAGGGGCGCCCGCTTCCGGGAACACGAGCGGCCGCGCTTATCGACCTGCTTAAGCCCGACGAAGACGACCCGGCTGAACCGGGCACCCGGCTGGAATAAATCAGCAAACCCATCGAATGTGCAATTTGGCCCTGTCATCCACGGCAGCGTTGCAGACACATCCTTGATGAAACCGACCTTTGTGCCCGTTTCAGTTCAGTCGGTCTTGCGCGTGGGCTCCAGACTCCCGACCATCGTAGCCGAGTAGCAGGCATCACAGGCCTCGTGCGGCTCAGCCGGCCACTGGACAACGCTACAGCATTGATCACTCAACCGATTTCGGAGATCGCCGACTTCTCTTGCGTTCACACGCCAGAGATCGCTAGTCTAAACCTGCGGCGCGAAGTTCCTTACATCGATAAAAGCACACGCGCTCAGAAGCGGATCGCAGGCTTTTGTTGTCCACCTGTGTGGTCGCCGGATGCGCCGAAACGTAAGGACTTTCGCCTCGCCGACCGGAGTCGCCGACCGTGCGCGCAAAGCCGCAGAGCAGTTCCCGCAGCCGCATGTTGAGCCGGACCGCCACTTCAAACATACCGCTCATCGGCTTCACAACTCTGGTGCGCTCCGGTAGGGGGCCAGCCCAGCAG
>NZ_RZRP01000879.1:0-2548 GCF_003997795.1 Mesorhizobium sp. M7A.F.Ca.US.005.03.2.1
GGTGATCGCCTTCGCCTGACAGATTTCTAAAAAATTCCATTTTTGGCTGGAACCAACCGGCTGTTGGTGCGTTTGGTGGGGTTCGATCGAGCGCATTGCGGTCGACCGGGAGGAAACGATGGATCAATTGCATTTCTTTTCGCCCGTGCGGATTTCGCGCGGGCAAGGACACCCTGCGGAAGAAATCGATAGTGTTGCCGAAGCCATGATGTTCTTGCGGAAATGGCCAACGGGACGGCGCGGTCCGGTTTATCAGTGCGCGCTGAACTGTTGCTCGGCCGCTTTGTCGGGCCAGATGTCGGCCGAGGAAGCAAGGAAAGCGTTCACCGGCTTTGCCCGCATCACGCGCCTTCTCGACGATGACATGGCTTTGCCGGTAGGCGGCGAAGGCAAGGCAAGCGTGCACGCATTGCGGCGATAGGCTGTTGTCCTGACGGTCCTACAAGGTCTCGCGCTGCAGGGCGCGGGTTCTCGTTGAGCAATGCGCTCCGGGATGGGGCCTCGAAAGTTCGTCCTACATGGCACACTTTCACAGCGGACGGTCGTCGTTCATGCTTACTTCAGTCACGAGCTTGCGGCGAAGCGCCATGGTGTAGTCGTCTGGCCCCTTCGGCGTCATGACGAAGGCCTGGGAACCGCCAATGACCGATTTGGCAAAATAGGATGCCAGAGGTTGGTCGGGATTCTCATCCTCCGCCGGGATGGCGATGGCATTGATCGTATATCCCTTGGCTATGGCGTTCGACCTGCTCGGCTGGACGGGAAGCCCGTCGTTGTTCTCGCCATTGGAGGAGATATCGATGACTTTCTTTGCGGCCTTTCCCGGGAACTGGTCGAGCAGGAGACTGCCGATGTCGATAGCCGAGGAGACGGATGTTCCGCCACGCCCTCTGCGGATGAAGCCGGTATCGCCTTTCCTGCTGATCACCGCAGCCGCCGCTTCGGCATCTTCCAGTCCGCAGATGCTTGTCCACGGCAGCACGACGCGCGCGTGTCCGGGGCTCGACCACTCAAAATAGGCAACGCCGATGCAACCAACATAATTCCGGCTGATGGCGGCGATGATCTCTGGCGAGGTGAGTGCCGCGGCATGTCCCTCGCGTTGCATATCGGCGATCTTCGGATCGATGGATGACGAAAAGTCGACCGCGAACACGATGGCGACGTCAACGTTCGCGGCATGGGCAGAGACCCCCCAAAACAGCGAAGCTGCAAGTATTCCTGTCATTCTCGAGATTGAACCGGCCGGCGTCAGGAGACTGCCCCAGCCTGTCATCCGCACCCGTTCGCGAAAGGGTGGGGGGCCGGCGTCCTGATGATACACACTGCCAAACATGTCATTCCCCATCTCGACATCCGGTCGTTTCAAAAAGCGGGTTCAACTAGTGGAAATCTGGCGGGTGGCCTTGGTGCCCACGCCGAAGAGCAGCAGATCGGCCTTGGTCCACAAGAGATAACAGCCGAGCAAGGTCAGTGGCATGGCGAGGGCCGCGAAGGAGCCGCTCCACCAGACCTCAGGCAAACCGCGGGCGAGGGCCACTGTCGTCGCCAGCATTGCCGGCAACCGGCTGGCGAGCACCGCACTGCGGAACGGATCGGGCCAAGCGGCCGGCCAGATCGAAATTGGCGTGCCGGGCCTGTGAAAGGTGCTGCCGAATTTGCCCAGCGCATGCAGCAGGCCGGAGGTCGCCGCAAGCAATGGATCGCCGAGCAGCAACAGGGCAATGCCGAGCCCGATCGCACCCAGGCCCGACAGGAAGTCGCCCAGACGGTTGAGGGCGGGATCGGGAGCATCCGGCCTTGCCCAGGCCCGGTGATAGGCCTCGCCGCCCCAGAAGAAGACCAGGGTGGTCAAGGTCAGCGCAACAGTGCCATGGCTGCCAGCGAAATATTCGATCACCGCCATGGTGACGCTGCTTCCTTCATGCAGGCCGACCGGCGCGGTGGCAATCTGGATCGCCAGACCGACAATGAGGCCGAGCGCATTGCCGCTGTTGTAGTAGCCACCCGGTCCTTTCATGCGGGCGCGAAGCGCCGATACCAAATGTGCGACCGGAAGAAGGATTGTCCGCGCATCCATCACTGCGCCCCCGCGACAAGTCCGGCCGGGTCTGGAATACGTTTCGCATCACCGGCAAGGGCCATCACATTCCTCCACTGGACCTGAATTGTTGGGATGACGATCGCCCGCCCGATTTGCGGACGCAGTTGCAAAGGCAGGGGCCGCGTCGAAGGGTTGAACCGAAGCGGTTCGCAAGGACGTGCGTGCCTGCAGCGCTCGGTTCGACATTGCAACGGACAGGATCGCACCCAGGATGATGCCGGCACCCAAGACGCTCGCGGACGAGCTCCGCTCGCCGAGAAAGATTGCCGCGCCCAGCGCCCCGAAAACGCTTTCTGCGCTGACGATCACGGCGGCGTGGCTGGCCGGCGTAAAGCGGAGGGCAACCGTCTGTATGCCGAAGGCAATCGCAGTGGAGAACACGCCGAGGATGACCAGTTCCGGGCCGGCTGCGGATGCGGCGGCCAGCGACAGATTGCCTTGCAT
>NZ_RZRP01000087.1:0-12407 GCF_003997795.1 Mesorhizobium sp. M7A.F.Ca.US.005.03.2.1
TGTTCGAAAAGCGTGATCATTGATGAGTTCTTCCAGTCGGTGCGGCATCGCAGTGCTTTTGCGCATAGGACCGCAATTGTCGTGCCAACTGGGAAAATCGTTTCGGAACAACGTGATCGCTCTGGCAGCGTTGTGTCAGATGTCCGACATCGTCGAGAATCCGACAACGAGTGCTCCTCCTAATCACCGGATCAACCTCCGGCGCCAGTCGGTGACACCGCATTCCTCTGTCTTTCCAGGAGACGGCGTGGACATCAATGCCGTTCCTCACCGAACCCGCCTCCTAGCCCTTCGCCCATACGTCACGGCCGCCCCCCGGTTTGGCTTCAACCTGAAGGATTACGGCGTCCTCTTCGCAGAGAAGATCGGGTTGTTCGTGGCGCGCGCAGCGGAGCCCAAGGAGCTTTTCTGGGTTGCGGATACTGGCATGTCGATATTACGACCGTGTGTCCTTCGACAAGCTTGGTGGCTTCTTCAACCAGAATCTCGCCGCGGAGATCGAATCGTTATCTGCGCCGCAAAGTGCGGCCGGTGAGCGGCGTGGCCCTGCGTTCCAGTTGGCCACGGTCCTCGCTGGGACGAGCAAGTAAATGGCTTGCGCAGCAACGGTGCGATCACACCTGGAGCACGGCGTCATCAGGAAAGCGCCATCCTTGTGCGCCCACGACACCCTGGTCGCCATCGGCCGCATCGCGGGGGGGCACTGTGGGCGATAACCATTCATTGATCTGGGCGATTGAGGGTTCTGCCGGGGCGCTATTGCTGCTCGGTAGGGCTGCGGGCTGGCGAGTCTACCAAGGCGAGCAACGACAGGCGAGACGGCAGACATTACGTGACGGAACTTGATATTGCAGTGCAGCAAGCGTAGAGCACCGCGCGCTTATCGGAGTGTCGTCCATGGCCCTTACCAATGCTGGTAACGAGGCAGAACCTGTCGAACAATCGAGCCATTCTGAGGTCGAGCAGCACAGCACCAAGGCGCTGATGTTGGGCGCACTAGGTGTCGTTTATGGCGATATAGGCACCAGCCCGATCTATGCATTTCGCGAGGCGTTGCATGCATCAGCGGGTGGCAACGTCGCCAGCCGTGGCGACATCCTCGGCGTACTCTCGCTGATCATCTGGTCCCTGACGATCACCGTGACGATCAAATACATCATGTTCGTGCTCCGCGCCGACAATCGAGGCGAGGGCGGAGTGCTGTCGCTTATGGCGCTGGCGCGCAACAGTTTCCCGACCTGCTCTGCGGTGATCCTCGGCATCGGCATCGGCATCGGCATCGTCGGCGCGGCGCTTTTTTTTGGCGACGCCGTCATTACGCCGGCAATCTCGGTACTGTCGGCGGTCGAAGGTATGAATGTCGTCACGCCGACGTTCCAGCCCTATGTGGTGCCGCTGACACTGGCCATCCTGGCGATCGTGTTTGCGGTACAGCGGTTTGGCACCGGCGGCGTAGGATTGGTGTTCGGACCCGTTACCGCGCTGTGGTTCCTGGCCATCGGCCTTTCCGGGCTCAACCACATCATGGACGACCCGGAAATCCTGCTGGCAATCAGCCCGCATTACATCGTGTCGTTCCTGGTCAACTCGCCTGACGTCGCCTTCGTTACGGTTGGTGCAGTCTTCCTCGCCGTCACCGGAGCCGAGGCGCTCTACGCCGACCTCGGCCATTTCGGCCGCAAGCCGATCGTGCTCGCCTGGCTGGCGATCGTGTTCCCTTGTCTGTTGCTCAATTATGTCGGGCAAGGCGCCTTCGTGCTGGCAAATGGCGGCGTTGTCGGTCATCCGTTCTTCGAGATGAACCAGGGCTGGACGCTTATTCCGATGGTCGTGCTTGCCACGGCGGCGACCGTGATCGCCTGCCAGGCGGTGATCTCCGGCGCCTTTTCGCTGACCAGGCAAGCGGTACAGCTCAACATGCTGCCGCGTTTCGTCATCCAGCACACGTCGGAAAAACAGTCGGGCCAGATCTATCTGCCGCGCATCAACCTGATGCTGGCGCTGGTGGTGATGCTGCTGGTGGTCGGCTTCGGCGAATCCAGCCGGCTGGCCTCGGCCTACGGTATTTCGGTGACCGGCAATATGCTGGTGACGAACATACTGCTTTTTGTTGTGATGACGCGCATCTGGAAATGGCCGCTCGGCGTCGCGATAGCCTTAATGGCGGTGTTCGTCTTCATCGATACCGGCTTCTTTGCAGCTAACATCGTCAAGGTATTCGAAGGCGGCTGGGCCTCGCTTGCCATTGCCGCAGTGATCGTGATGACCATGTGGACTTGGATAAGAGGCAGCAGGTATCTATTTGACAAGACGCGCAGGAACCAGATTCCGCTCGATTTCCTTGCGGGCAATCTGTTGAAGAAGAAACCGCAGCTGGTGTCCGGTACGGCCGTGTTCCTGACCAGCGATCCCGCCAGTGCGCCGACCGCGTTGATGCACAGCCTGAAGCACTACAAGGCGCTGCACGAACAGAACGTCATCCTCTCTGTGGTGACGGCGCAGCAGCCCGTGGTGCCCGACAGCGAGCGGATCAAGATGGAAACGATCAATGAGCTGTTCATGCGGGTGACACTGACCTTCGGCTACATGGAACAGCCTAACATCCCGCGTGCGCTGGCGATCTGCCGCAAGCAGGGTTGGAAGTTCGACATCATGACGACGTCCTTCTTCCTGTCGCGTCGCTCGCTCAAGGCGTCACCCAACTCCGGCATGCCGGTGTGGCAGGACAAGCTGTTCATCGGCTTGGCGCGCACGGCCGCCGACGCGACGGAGTATTTCCAGATCCCGACCGGACGTGTGGTCGCGATCGGAACGCAAGTGGCCGTTTAGGTATGCCCGGTTAAGCAGAATCAATTGGCATTTCGCGAGCCGGTGAATGCCTGACCGGGCGGAGGCCACGATGCTTGCGCCAAACTGGGGTCCGGTTCCAGGCCTGAAGCTTCCGGCCCCGAAAGCCGTCCTTTACGCCTGCGATCATTTCCGTTCCGCATTGTCTTGCCGACCCACCAGTCGAGATGCGCTGAAACGACCTCGCCGGGCAGCAACTTATCATTTGAACCTAATCGATGTGCCGCAAGTCCGACCTTCATTCTTCAGTTCACAGGCTAGCGTTGCCAAAATCGGCGTGCCGCCTAACCGGCGCCGCACCGTGACCTGTCAGGATGCTATGCAGGCGCGAGGCAGAAGCTGGCTCGAGGCCGCCGGCCTGGTGCTGGTCCGGCAGCGGCCGGGCTCGGCCAAAGGCTTCATGTTCCTCTGGAGGATGAGACGGGTGCGGCAAACGTCGTCGTCTGGGTCAAGATCTCTCGAGAAATTCCGGCGCGTGCTTCTTGCTTCGGCCATGCTCGGCGTCCGCGGACGCATCCGACGGAAGAGGAGGTGGTGCACCTCGTCGCCCACGAGCTGACCGATCTGTCGGCCGGGCTGGCCAGCGTGGGAAACCGCAAGACGCCGTTTCCGTTGCCGCACGGCCGAGGGACGAGGCTCATCACGGCGGATCGGGCATCGATCCGCGCGGCATGCCGAAGGGGCGCGACATCGTCGATGCAGTATGACCATATCGACCCTATCAAGTTCAAGACGCGTAACTTCCGGTAGCGCTTCCGGAGGCCACTTCAGCAGCATGTTGTGCACACTTTTGTCGGACCCTGTTAACTGCCGATTGGCAGCAGGTCACCCCGTGCCGGATCCCAAATGTCGTCGCTCTCAAGCGCAACGACTGCCCGCACCCTTTTTAAGTCAGCGAGCACCTCCACCGCCGGACGCCGCCCCGTTTCCTGAGCCGCGGCGTAACGGGTGTATTTGTGACTGTCCGGCTCAAACCACTTCAACGATTCCAAAGTAGCCATGGCATCGCCCTTGCGGCTGCGCGTGATGCGAATGATCGTGATCCCATCCTAAGCGCTCGCGTCGAATGGAGACACGCTGCCAACGCTTCATCTGCTCTACCCCATCTTTGTTCCAAGGCGGTCGGATCATCTCAATGAGCCCTGCCTCGGGGTGGCCAAAGCATGCATATTTATCGTTCGGCCCCGCATCGAATTATCATCTGCGATGTGGGACTCGATCTTGGGTTGGCGACGGCTTCGCTCCGGGAGTAGACGTCGGACCACTGATAAGTGCCGGACCTTCTCCACAATTTCTCGGCGGACTCATCGTGAACGCTCGATTGGACGTAAATGCGGTTCGCGGAAACGCAGGTCTGGCCGGCATTGCGGAACTTCGCCTGGACCGCACCGTCAACAGCACCGTCAATGTCGGCATCATCGAAGATGATGAAAGGTGCATTGCCGCCGGTTTCAAGGCTGACCTTCTTGATCTGGTCAGAGCACTGACGCATCAGCAGCCGTCCGACCTCGTTCGAACCGGTAAAGCTGATCTTTGGAATTGGTGCAGAGTTCACGGCCCACGCGATCACCTTCGGACGCATAGATCAGGTTGACCACGCCATCGGGAAAGCCGGCCTGATGGCGAGAGCAAACATTGCACCTAGCCACGCCACGATAAGATCGAGCGCGGCTTCGTTGCGTGCGGGTCTGTGGTCAGTGGAGGGCGGAGGAAAAGCGCTCGGCGTGCTCGCCCTCGCGATACCACTGGTTCGCGCCGGCAAGCGCCAGTTTCTGAGGCAAATCGCCGAACAGCTGGTAGAGCCTTACTCTCAGGGCTTGGCATCTATGTCGCCTACGACCGCCACATGCAGCCCGTCGCGTGCGAAAGCGGCTTTGTGGAAGGCGCTTAGATCGGAGGGCGTTACGCTAGTCAGCCTCCCTTGGGCGGTCTCGAATACGGATGCGTGCGTAGATTCCGCGCCGCCAGGCCAGCTCGGCGATCGCATGAGGTTCGCGCTCATTGGCAATGATTTCGGAGAGAAGCTGGGCGCGTATGCGGTCGAAAAGTGCTGGTGTAGCCGGATGCGGGTCCCGCCGCCGAGAATGTCGGCCAGCAGTCGAGCGCCGCGGCCCCGCACCAGGGACCGCCCATGAATGACTCATGCGAGGCGTCTCAAGGCTGTCCGCGATCCAGCGCCAGATCTCCGCCTCGCCCGAGACGCGCAGAGCTGGCCGGTTGTGCAGGAGCCGTCGGCAATATCCGCCTTCCTCGTTCGGATGGGTAACGCTTGCGATACGGAGTCTTGACTTTGGCAGTCGCTCTGTGACATTACCTATATAAAGTTCGAAAGAAGGCGATATGGATCATGCATAGGTCACAGAGACCCGAATGAAGGCAACGTATAAACGCACCTATTCGCGCTACGCGATGGAAGCGCTTGGCCTTTTCGGTAAGACCATCCGGCTTGGCCGGATGCAGCACCGGTTAACCGCACAGGAGTTAGCCGAGAGAATCGGTGTTTCACGCAGCACCCTGCAGCGCATCGAGAAGGGCGATCCCAAAGTCGAAATCGGACTGATGTTCGAAGCTGCTGCCATTGTCGGTGTGAAGCTGTTCGATGCCGACGGCAATGGCATCACAGCCCTCACAGGCCGCATGGACGATCGCATCGCGCTGCTGCCGAAGCACGTCTACAAGGCCGGCAAGCAGATCGTCGATGAGTTCTAAGGTCCCCAAGTACGACGAAGCCTATGTCTGGGTCTGGCTGCCGGGCGAGACCGCGCCGGTTGTCGCCGGGCGGCTATATGCCCATGACGGACTCGTCAGCTTCAACTATGGCAGGAGCTTTCGTGAACTGGGAAGCGCGATCCCGCTTTATCTCCCGGAACTGCCCCTGAAGGCAGGCGAATTGCCTTTGCTTCCTGGCCTAACCATGCCGGGATGCATCCGCGATGCTGCCCCTGATGCCTGGGGACGACGGGTTATCCTAAACCGCAAATTCGGTGTGAAGGGCGATGAAATCGCGCGGCTCGATATTTCAGAACTGACGTTCTTGCTGGAATCAGGCTCGGACCGCATCGGCGCGCTCGATTTTCAGTTTTCGCCAATGCATTACGAGCCGCGCGCACTGGCCAATGCCACTCTCGAAGAGCTTGTCCAATCGGCGGAGCGGGTAGAGAAAGGTATTCCGCTCACCCCCGAATTAGATCAGGCGCTGCATCACGGCAGCTCGATCGGCGGCGCAAGGCCAAAGGCGCTGATCGAGGGTGACGCCGTCAAGCATGTCGCGAAATTTTCCTCGTCTGCCGACCTTTACAGCGTCGTCAAAGGAGAATTCATAGCCATGCGGCTTGCCGCCTTGTGCGGCATCAGAGCGGCATCCGTCTCGCTCGTTCGCGCCGCAGGCAACGACGTGTTGCTCGTCGAGCGATTCGACCGGATCAAGGTCACGGGCGGCTGGCAACGCAAATCCATGGTCTCAGCGCTGACGATGCTCGCGCTCGATGAGATGATGGCGCGTTACGCCAGCTACCAGGATTTGGCGGAGATCATTCGCCACCGATTCACCGCGCCGTCGGAAACTCTGCGCGAGTTGTTCAGCCGCATTGTCTTCAACATACTTTGCGGCAACACCGACGATCATGCCCGCAACCATGCGGCATTCTGGGACGGCGCTAAGCTCACCCTCACGCCTGCGTACGATATTTGTCCGCAGGCCCGCAGTGGCCAGGAGGCCAGCCAGGCCATGCTCATCAGCGGCAATAACCGCATGAGCCGGATAGCGTCCTGCCTTGAAGCGGCGCATCACTTCCTGCTCAGCGCGCCGGAAGCTCTTGCGATTGTTGAAGGCCAGCTCCGATGCATTGCGGAGAATTGGCCGCGTGTCAGCGAGGAAGCTACGCTATCCGGCACAGATCGCAATCTGTTCTGGGGCCGACAGTTCCTCAATCCCTACGCTTTTACGGCGCTGGAAGGAAGCGCCGACGTTCTCCGCGCTCTGGCTGACGAACTACGCAACAGTGTTCACGCCTGATCCGGCGCTGGATTTCGGACAAGCTCGGCAAGCGCAAGACGCCCACAATATCGACAACCCTTGCCGTGCCAGGACGAAGATTGAACAAACGGCTCTTCAACAGTGACAACGTGCACTGCGGAGAGATGTGGAGCTGACACCGCAAAAGCCCAAGACGCGCGACTTCCCGCGATACAACTCCACATAACTGAGCGTCTACAAGCGGTGCAGCCAGCCAAACATCCAGCCATCAAAGCGATGATCGTCTGATCTTTTGCCGATGACATCACGTCGGGGAAGCCTTGTTCGAGCGCTTGCCGCTTCATATCGATACCGGCCTGGGCGTAGCGCATCGTTAGTTCAGCCCGAGTGGCCTGGCCATCGACTGATGGTGGCGATGTCAACACCCGCCTTGACGAGGTGGATGGCCGTCGTGTCCCGCAAAGGGCGATGATGGATGCTTTTTTCCGCCATGGTGGTTCCTTCGCCCGCAGCCATGTGTGCGCAGCAAGTATGGAACACCGAACCGGGTGAGCAGTGTGGGGCGGTCGTTGCTTTGCTCGGCGGGACAGGGCGATACCAGACGAAGGTCACAATCGAAGATTCAGGATCCCTGAACTCGTGCATCCGTATTGAACATCAGCGAAAACAGAGCGTAATCCCGCTGTCCAGAAGGCGTGCGGCGGACGATACGCGCCAGGACGCTCTTGATTTCCGGGCTCATCGAGATATTCGACAGGTGCCACCCACGCGCCCTCTTGAAGGGAAGTGTCACCACCAGTTGCAGCGTATCCTAATATTCGGGGTGCTCCGAAATCAGGAACCGCGCAAAGGCATGCATCGCCGCCAGCCTTGCATTGCGGGTCGCAACTGCCACGCTCGACCTCAAGTGATGTGAGAAAGCTGCCCATCCTGTCGGTATTGATGTCGGAGACCGCTTCTTCTTTCAAGAATATCTTCCCGCTCTCCCGCGGCATGAGCCCGTGGCATGCTTCGGCCCAATGCTGTGGATTGATGTTTCTTCATGCCACAACCTCGCTGACGAGACCGCCGAAAGCCCCTTCAAAGCGGTCGGTGGCGATCTCTCGCAGCTTTGGAAGGTAGTGCATTGATTTTTCGTGGAATGGGGACCCTGTTTAAAGGGTGATTTTCGTCCAAACGGGACCCCTTAACGATGGGGTCATCAAGATGCCTCCGGCTTGATCGGAGGCATTTGTGTTTTGGATGTTGGTTTTAGAGACGATTGCAAAGATACGTCGGCTGTCGCTGGTCCAGGGGAAGTCGATCAAAGCGATCTGCCGTGAGCTGAAGATCTCGCGCAAGGTGGTGCGCAAGGTCCTGCGTTCTGAGGAGACGCAGTTCCGCTACGAGCGCAAGCACCAGCCCTATCCCCGCATGGGAGCTCGGCGTGAGACGCGGGACCGGCTGCTGTCGGCGAATGCGGCCAAGCCGCAGCGGGAGCGGCTGCCGGTCGCTTCGACGGCTTCCATTGCATTCCCCCGTCGGTGTCGAAGACCTGCACGGTGCGCTTCGACAACAACAAATACTCGGTGCTGTCGAGTGCCGTCGGTCGGCCCATCGAGATCCATGCTTATGTCGATCGGATCGCATCCGCCAGAGGATGGCGTGGTCGTGGGAGAACACGTTCGCTCCTTTGGCCGCAACGAGGTCGCCTACGATCCCTGGCACACGGCGCGCGCCGTTCCTTGGCTGGGTCGTGCGGTCGGCAATGGAGAAGGTGCGGCGCAGCTCAAGGCGGTTGATGACGTCGACCGGCAGATGGTGTTGATCCTCACCTGGGTGCTGACCGACGGATTGAGCGCGGTCGAGGCCGCCTGTCAGGAAGCCATCGAGCACGGTGCATCGTCGGCGCCGGTGATCCTCAACATCCTGGCCCGCAGCCGCGATCCGGCGCCGGGCACGATCCTTTCCATTCCCCAAGCGCTGAAGCTAGCTCACGAGCGGTCGCCGACTGCACCCGCTATGACAGTCTCAGGAGGACAAACAGCCATGGAACGCACCGAGGTACTGGAACTGATGGGAGCGCTGAAGCTCTACGGAATGCGCAGAGCCTATGACGAGATCATGGGCGCGTCGCCATCAAGCGACGGCACGAGCCGCCCAGGATTGTCGGTGATCTCTTGCAGGCCGAGATATCGGAGAAGCAGGCCCGCTCCATCAAATACCAGTTCGCTGTCGCCAAGTTGCCGCTGGCCAAGGACATCGACGACTTCGACTTCGCCGACACGCCGGTCACCCCCTGATGCGCGATCTCGCCCGGCCGCGCCTTCGTCGCCGATCAGCGCAACATCGTCCTGGTCGGCCGCCTTCACGGGTCACCCAACTCGCGCGGAAGGTCGACCGCATTGCGACGGGCGCGTGTCGACTTCCCAACAATGTCAGACAGGAGACGCAACGCTATCGGAGCGATCGCATTGCCCGAAACGATTTTCCCAGTTGGCACGACAATTGCGGTCCTATGCGCAAAAGCAAACTAGACCTGAGAGCCGCACCGCATGAATGTAGCCTCCCAATATCTGCCGCTTGTGGCGCATCACGAAGCCGGGCACGCGGTGGCCGCCATCGTTTTGCACCGTCAGACGTTCGACGACGACCGTGAACTCCCTGCTTTCTCAAGTGTTAGTATTTACCCCGACGTCGGTGACGGAGAGTGCGGTGGTGTTGTCGAAGGCGCGGGTTTTTATTCAGCGCAAGGATTCACCTCGAAGCGAAAGCCGATTTTCGAGGACGATATGGATCGATGTTTGGAACGCGATGATGCGATCCGGGAGATAGTTGCGTGTCTGGCAGGTCCTTTTGCAGAATCCGCATTCGAAGGCTATCTGGACCCGCGCGATATGGCGATGAATGCGTCCGATGGGAATGAGGGGAGCAGCGACTACGCGGATGCCAAGCGAATCTATGGTGAGTTGCGGTTCCTGATGCCGCGCCGCCCCCGTTGGAGGCGGATCGAAGATCGCACGGCCCGGCTAGTACTCGATCACTGGTCAGCCATCGAAGCATTGGCCGCGCATTTGCTGGTCAAGCATGCTCTCCAATTCGATGAGGCTCTGACGATTGTTGCGCCGCATCTTCCGCCCATGCCAGCAGCTACGCCGCCAGAGCGTCATCCGCAGCCTGCTTGATCAGCCATTCGATGTGATTTGACCACATCTGCAACACCTCGCGCTTCTCCTTGACGTTGCTATAGAGATTGTAGATTTCGCCAATGTCTGTCAAGGACGCCGCCTTGTGATTCAGTATGTGCTCGATGACGTGTGGCAATACCTGCCGCCTGCCGAGATTTGTCGCGAGCGTCCTGCGCAGATCGTGAAGGGTCCAGTTCTCCAAAGCCACCCCGTCAGTATTGACCTTGCCGTCTAGAGCCTTCTTGCCCTTCGCGTAGCCTGAGAAGTGGCTTCTTTCGTTGCCCCTCGCAGGGAAAAAAACGTGTCATTGGTCTTCGGTACCGTCTGGGGGACCGACACCGCCAGTGTGGACAGCGGAATAAGCGTAGGCTCTTCGTTCTTCGTGCGGTCACCCGATAGTTCCATGTTCCGGCTTCAAGGTTGAGGACCAACGCATCGCGGCAACTTCCGTACGCCTCTGTCCGGTCAGAATGAGCAGCTTGACGATGGAGCCGAACGAATAGCCGATATCGCCCGGTTCGGGCTCACAGCCCGTTCATATAGCCGCCAGTTCGGCATCGTTCACCACTCGCTTGCGCTTGACGATCGGGGCCGGATCCGGATTTTCCAATCCCTCGCGGGGAAACCGCGGATGAGCCGTTGCGGCGGTTTGCGACACCAGTTGAAAAATGCCCGCATACACCAGAAGGCCGTGTTAGCCGCTTGCGGGTGACCCCCGGCGACGATCTTCTTGGTGATGTTAGCAATGTCGGTGTCGATCACATGGTGGATAGAGCGACTCCCGAGGGCAGGCACAAGATACCGGTTCAGGCTGGCCTCGACCAGTGCGGTGTTTTGAGGGTCGTTACTCGGCGGCCTGGAGGTGACCGCCATCGCCGTCCTCGGTATCGTCAGCGCTGATATGCGCCTGATCGGCAAGGAAGGCTGGCAGTTCCGATGGAGCTATGCTGGAATTTGGGTGACGAGGCTGATCAAGCGGCGCTCTGCGGCTTCGTTTCGATGACCTGGATTCCGTCCAGGAACCTGGCACCTGCGATGAGTTTCGGCAACTGATTTTGTCCTTTCAATCGTCGCCACTTCCTGGCCGCGGCCAACAGCTTGAAGACCATCAGCTGGGCGGTTTTCGAGGATAGCGAGCCCTTGGTACGCACCGTGCGATAGCGAACGGTTGCAAAGACGCTTTCGATGGGATTGGACGTTCGCAGATGATCCCAGTGTTGGGCGGGGAAATCGTAGAGCGCCAGCGACGCAATATGATCTTTCGTCAGGCAGTCGACCGCCTTGGCATACGCCTCGGCCTCCATCTCGATCGCATGCGCAAGCAATTTGCGCGCGCCGCTGCGAAGTACATCCGTCAGGGTATCATCGATTTCGTCGGGCTGACGAAGGCGAACAATGTGTTGATAGTCTCGTTCATGGCGTATCACTCTCCTTGAGAGGTACTGGCAGGCTTCATCACCCGCCTCGATACGCCGCTCTCCTCAAGCCGCCATCATCCAGTTTCCGCCATGGCTCCCCCTGATTGATCCGCTTCACCTGTGCAACTGCACAGGCTGCCCTAGCGGGGAGATTGGCCTCCAATGGCGAAAGCTTGCCGCAGGAGACCCTCCGATGACCGTGCCTATGGCGCCGCCGCTACGACAACTTGCCGACAAGCAGCGTGCGATCCACTGCCGCGCTACTGCGCCTTCAAGGGACGTCTGGATCGCGACGCAGGAGCCGATGACCGTTACGGGATCAATTCCAGGTCGCGCTGGCCGTCGCTGTGCCAGTTCGACGGTCTGGTGGCAATTTGGGCACATCTTCTGTCGCCGACAGTGGCGATGGCTGACGCTTCAACGAAACGGGGTCTTCGACGTCTGCTGCCTTCGCCGATGCTTTGCGAAGTGGCATAATGTTTCGACGCACGCAGGCGCGGGCAGGGGATGTCAGTCATGAATCTCCTGACTGGCGCGGATCAGGCCGATTGGCGGGATGAAAGATCATACGACTACACCGCTGGCCTGACGCTGCGGGAGTGGGCTTGGGAGTTCTTACGCCGCAATCCAGCGTTCCAGCGCGATCTGACCGCTGCGCGCCAGCATTGCAAGACTTGGTCTCTCCAATCCTTTCTCGATATGGTCGCGTCGGCCGGCGACCTGTCACGCTGGGGTGTTCTGTTTCGCGGAGTCTTGTGGCCGCGCTTCGGTCGTATTCTGGTGTCCGCTCTGGTGCGTCCATGTGCTGCCGGTCATTGCGGAACGGTTGCCTGCCTCGTCGCCGACACCGCCGTTCGAACTCTCGGCATTGCCCTGTCGTGCAATCGTCCTGCTGGCGCCCGACAAGAGCCAGCATGTTCTTCTTCGCAATGCGGACCACGCGCTGCAGCTCGCCGTCTCGGGCGCGAATATCCTCCACCCTGTTTGCCTGCATACGCA
>NZ_RZRP01000880.1:0-2540 GCF_003997795.1 Mesorhizobium sp. M7A.F.Ca.US.005.03.2.1
GCCTTTCAGGGTGCGAAAGGCAGTCCATGGATCAGACGCAGCGGGCAGGGCATGAACCGGCCCACAGATCGGCCCAAAGGTCGGCAAAGCCGACATTTTCCGAATTGTTCACGCCAAAACTCGTGACGGTCTGGCGCGAGGGCTACACGTTCGCCGACTTCAAGGCGGACGCCATTGCCGGGCTGACGGTGGCCATTGTCGCGCTGCCCTTGTCGATGGCCATCGCGATCGCCTCGGGAGTCACGCCCGAGCGCGGCCTCTACACCTCGATTGTCGGCGGCTTCATCATTTCGGCGCTCGGCGGCAGCCGCTTCCAGATCGGCGGCCCGGCCGGCGCCTTCATCGTGCTGGTGGCCGCGACGGTTGCCCGGGTCGGTATCGACGGGCTGCTGCTGGCAACGATGATGGCAGGGGGCTTCCTGCTCGCCATCGGCTATCTCCGTCTCGGCACCTACATCAAGTTCATTCCCTATCCGGTGACGGTCGGCTTCACCGCCGGCATCGCCGTCATCATCTTTTCCGGACAGATCGTCGAACTGTTCGGGCTGAAGCTTGCCGGCAAGGAGCCCGGACCGCTGGTGCCGAAGCTGATCGCGGTCGGCGAGGCGGCCGGCACCATCAACCCGGCGGCGATCTTGGTGGCGGTGTTGACCATCGCCACCATCGCCGGCCTGAAGCGCTGGCGGCCGACATGGCCCGCAATGCTCATCGCCATCGGGCTGGCATCGCTGGTCGTGGCGCTTCTCGCGCTCCCGGCGGAGACGATCGGCACCCGCTTTGGCGGTATACCGCGCAGCCTGCAAATGCCCGCTTTGCCGCCGATCAGCCTGGACCGGATGATTGACGTGCTGCCGGATGCGATTGCCTTCGCCTTGCTGGGCGCCATCGAATCGCTACTTTCGGCGGTGGTCGCCGACGGGATGACGGGCCGCCGGCATCGTTCCAACTGCGAACTGGTGGCGCAAGGCTTCGCCAACATCGCATCCGCCCTGTTCGGCGGCATTTGCGCCACCGGCACCATCGCCCGCACGGCGACCAATGTGCGGGCCGGCGCCCACGGACCGGTTTCGGGCATCGTCCACGCCGCCATCCTGCTCGCCTTGATGCTGGTGGCGGCGCCGCTCGCCAGCTATATCCCGCTCGCCGCCCTGGCCGGCGTGCTGGCGGTCGTGTGCTGGAATATGTTCGAGAAACAGGCCTTCGCCACCTTGCTGCGTGCCTCGCGCGGCGATGCGCTGGTGCTGATGGCGACCTTTCTGCTCGTCATCTTCCGCGATCTCACCGAAGGCATCGTCGTCGGCTTCGTGCTGGGGTCGATCCTGTTCATCGACCGCATGGCCAAGTCGATTGCGGTCGAGGCCGATCAGCCGCTGGTGCAGGAGGATGTCGCCGACAGCACCAAGGCCTACGATGCCAGCGAGGCGACCGACGCCGACACCGTCGTCTATCGCATTTCGGGCGCCTTCTTCTTCGGCGCCGCATCGACCGTCGGCACCGTGCTCGACCGCATAGCCGACCAGCGCAGGAACTTCATCCTCGACTGCTCGGCCGTACCGTTCTTCGATTCGACGGCGGCCAACGTCATCGAAGGCGCCGCCCACAAGGCGAAACGCGCCGGTGTCCGCTTCATCATATCAGGCGCCGCGCCGCAGATACGACGCATGCTGATCACCCACGGCGTCAAGCGCCCGCTGGTGACCTACGCCGCCTCGATCAAGGATGCGCGGGCGCAGCTGAAAGGGAAGCTGGAGGCGGGATAGGGGCCGGGATTTGCCGGCCGGTGGCCATTGTCAGGACAAGGTGTCCACCTGTTGAATGCCAACTTCTTGACGTTGAGCTGACTCACGCACGGCGCGACGTGAACAACCGCACTGCGCCTCTTTTTGGTCATTTCGAGAACCAACCTCCGATTCCGAAAGCTGGCATCCATCCACGTTGCGCCGCCAATGCTCAATCCTCGGTGAGCATGAAGCGATCCTGTAATCGAATTATTGACGAAATGTCGTTATAGATTCTATTATATCCCCAAGTGAGGTATCCCATGCTCTACAAGCTAGAGGTCGAAAACTTCTTCTCCATCCGCGATCCGCAGGTGCTCGACCTGTCGGTGGATGGAAAAGTGCCCGATCCTGAAGGCCGTTATGCCCCCATCTTCGAGGGTGCGGACGTGCGCGCGCCGAAGGTCGTCGCCCTCTATGGCGCGAACGCCTCGGGTAAAACGACGGTGCTGCGCGCGCTCGAATTCGTCGTGACGATGATCCGCGACAGCGTAGCGCGCACGGTGCCAGGCTTCGCTGGCATCGAGCGGTTCAACGACGTGGAATCCGGCAGTCGGCCGATCCGGTTCGCGATCGAGCTGGGCGGCATCATAAACCTGACGCCGGAAGTCTTTCAGCGCGCCACGAGCGGCGAAAAGGTCGAGCAAGGCACTTACCGCTACGAACTGGAAATCGAACTCAAAGAAGGGCTCGCGGTGCGGATCGCGTCCGAGTCGCTGCGCCAGAGGCCGAACGGCCAAGGGAAATGGCAGCGCGTCTATG
>NZ_RZRP01000881.1:0-2540 GCF_003997795.1 Mesorhizobium sp. M7A.F.Ca.US.005.03.2.1
TGCCTATGCCGTTGGCATCGGTATAGGCCGTCGAGGTGTCGCCGGCGATGTTGTTGAACGTGTTGCCGAGATTGGTGACGGAACCGCCGATGGTGCTGAGCGTGGTGCCGATGGCGTCGACGGCCTGGTTGGTGGCGGCGAGCTGCGAACCGTTGATGGCATCGGTCGACGTCGAACTGATCCGTCCGGCGGCGACGTTGGTGATGGTGCGTTCGGCGCCGACCGCGCCGACGCTGACCGTCGAGGTCGGGTTGGTGCCCTGGAAGGCGTAGGTGGTGCCATTGATCACGGTGCTGGGCGTGCCGACGGCGACGTCGGTGACACTGCCTGAGCCGAGCGCCACGTCGCCCGCATTGCCAGCAGCAGAGCCGGCGCCCAGCGCGAGCGCGTTCTGGGCGACGGCATTGGCGCCTACACCAACAGCAGTCGCCTGAACGCCAGCCGCAAGCGAGTTCTGGCCGATCGCCGTGCTGGACGTGGCTGTGGCGGTGGCGTTTGCGCCAATGGCGGTGCTGTATTGGCCCGAGGCCTTGGAGATGTACCCCAGTGCCGTTGCGTCGAGCGCCGACGCGACGGCGCCACTGCCGATGGCCGAGGCGTTGGCGTCGGAGGCGCTCGAATTGACGCCGGCCGCGATGGCGTTTGTCCCCGTCGCGGTCGCGACGGGTCCGATGGCGACCGAGTCCGTACCAGTGGCCGAGGAGTCCGCCGCCGTCGAGTTGGCGTGGAAATATTTGATGCCGCCGCCGACGTTGAGATTGTTGACGACGGCGCCGATGGCGTCCACCGCCTGGTTGGTGGCGGCGAGCTGCGAGCCATTGATCGCGTCGGTCGATGTTGAACTGATCCGCCCAGCAGCGACGTTGGTGATGGTGCGTTCGGCGCCGGGTGCACCGATGCTGACCGTCGAGGTCGGATTGGTGCCCTGGAAGGCGTAGGTCGTTCCGTTGACCACACCGCTGGCCGTGCCGACCGCCGTAGTGGTGACCGAGCCCGAACCAAGCGCGACATCGCCGGAGCTTGCCGCCGCTGTCGCGCCATCGCCCAGTGCGACGTTCCCGGCGAGGCCGGCTGCGCCCGCCGTCGAGCCGTTGCCCAGCGCCACCGAGCCTTGCCCGATCGCCTTGTTGCTGTTGCCGATGGCGACAGCGCCGTTGGCCATATTGGCCGCGGTGGCGGTTGCCGTGCCATCGCTGTTGGCGATGTTGTTGGCGCCGCCGGTGAAGGCGCCGGTACCGCTGGCATAGCTGGGATCGCCGATAGAGACGGCGCCGTCGCCATAAGCGACGTTGTCGGCGCCGATGGCGACGGCCTTGCCGCCGCTTGCATTCGCCCTGGTGCCGATGGCGACGGCATCGGCGGAGTTTGCGACCGCGTTCGTTCCGGCGGCGATCGCGTTCTGGGCACTCGCGTTTGCGGTATCGCCCATCGCCAGGGCGCTCGCGCCACTCGCCGATGCGCTAACGCCCAGCGCCGTTGCGCGCGCGAGGGTCGCACGGGAGCCATTGCCGAGCGCCACGGCGCCAACATCCGTGCCCTGGGCACCCGACCCAATCGCGACCGAGCCGATTCCACTCGACAGAGCGGCATTGCCGAAAGCCAATGCGAAATTGCCTGAGGCGAGTGCGTTGGGGCCGAGTGTTGACGAGCTTATCCCCGTCGCACGGGAATTTACCCCGATTGCGACGGCGAACTGGGCCGATGCCACGCTTGTACGGCCGATCGCCGTGGCATCAGCCACGTTTGCCGTCACGTCCACGCCGATAGCGATCGCGCTCTGAGCGAGAGCCCCCGTTCCGGCAGCGGAGCGTGCGCCCAGATAGATGGAATTCACGCCGCTGGCGATGGATCCCGTGCCAATGGCGGCGGCGTTGGTCTGGCTGGCTTGAGCGTTGTGGCCGATCGACGCGGTGTTGCTGACGGCGACACCAATACCGGCATTGGTTCCGATCGCGATGTTGTCGTTGCCGGTGACCAGATTGCCCGCGGAGGCGGAGAGCGTTGCGTCATAGGCAACGGCGCCGTCACCAGTGCCGAGGGCGACATTGCGCTGCCCCGTGACGCCGGAGCCGGCGCCTCTCAAGACGCTTGGGACGCCGCCGCCGACAGCGGTATTCTGTCCGCCGCTGACGAGCGTGCCTGCCGCGACGCCCACCGCGACCGAGCTGGCATTTCCGGTGGTTGACCCGGCGCCGGCGCCCTGACCGACAGCAACCGTGCTGTCGCCGATCGCCAGCGCTTGCACCCCGAGTGCCGTTGAGCTGTTGCCGGTCGCCCTAGCAGCGTTGCCGACGGCGACGCCCGAGACTCCGCTGGCGTTGGCGCCGTTCCCGGCGGCGAGAGAATTGCCGCCGGTTGCCTGGCTGACCACTCCCAGCGCTATCGAATTGCCGCCGCTTGCGTTACTACCCGCTCCCATTGCGGTCGCGTTGCCGCCGGTTGCTTGGCTGGTCGATCCAACCGCGGTACCAAAGCTGTTGGCGACGGTTCCCGTGCCGAGGGCGGTCGAACTGTTCCCCGAAGCCTGGCTCACGCTGCCG
>NZ_RZRP01000882.1:0-2536 GCF_003997795.1 Mesorhizobium sp. M7A.F.Ca.US.005.03.2.1
CACCTGCCCTGGACGCCGGCCTGCTGGCTGCGGCCCAGGCTGTGGAGCACTACGAAATCTCACGCTATGGCACACTGAAGACCTGGGCCTCCGAACTCGGGCTCGATGAAGCGGTTTCTCTCCTCAATTTGACGCTTGGAGAGGAAAAAGCGACCGACGAGGCGCTGACACAACTCGCTGAATCGGCTGTCAACATGGCGGCCGAAAACGTGTAGTAGCCCCACCAGGCGAAGACTGGCCCGTCGCTACGCGAATCTCACGGGAGGTATCAATGGGATATCCAGGTACGCTCGTTTCAAGACTACTCGGCAAGAAGCCCGGCCTCGCTGGCAACGGCGATATGCGCAAGTCGACTGGCGCGGGTCCTGCAATAGCAGCGCATTCGAAAGACGCGAAGACAACGGCGCCGACCGGCCAGAACCGATCGGCGGCAGCAAAAGAAAAATGACCGACGCCGTAGGAGCGTAGTCACTGGACAGCCAACAATGCGCCCATTTCCGGTCAACCCTTTGAAGCAGGCGGTTCGGTCCTGTCCAGACTGACCCCGTCAGGTTGACTCGCAAGGCTTGCAACCATTAAAATAACAGTGTCATCAGTACAAACATCGACAAACGGTCTAAATTGTTAATGGAACGTATGTTATATTTCCTTCCTCGCTAATTCCACCGATGCGCAATATTATGCCCTGCAGAAGACCCACTGAATGAATTACGCAGGTCCAAAGGATCGTAATTAAACCTCTAATAGGCCATTCCAGATTTCGAATGCAGTTCAGCTCGGGAAGGAGGGTGGCAAAACCCAATCCCGGAGGCGTCTGGACCTTTAGACCAATGCCATCGGTAGGTAGCGGATGATGATCTCGTCCTGCCGGAAACGGCGCTCCAACTCCGCTCGGCGCCTTCGCCAATCGGGCAGATCGACTTCTTCCGTCATCACCTCGAAGATGACAATCTCGTCCATGTCGGACTCTTTTCCCTCCCTCCATACCCCTTCCGCGGGCGTCCGAAAATACGCGGTGACACCTTTGAACGTATTGGCGAGTTCGTCCTTCACACGATCGAAGTCTTCCTTGGCGAAGGGCTCACCCGCGTTGTCGGAACGAGGAAGCAGGATCTGGACAAGGTGCATGCGGCCGCCTCCAAGCTCTTCCAACGGCGGCGACCAGCATCATGTTCCATCGGCTGACGCTGCGGGCAAAGGCGCAAATGTGAACCAGGCTGACGGGAGTTCCTGCATTCCGTGACTCCAGATGGGAATCCTGGCCTTGCGTGAAAGTGTGCCACGCGCAGCCAATCCGTGACACCGCCGCAGTTGGCGGCGTGTGGTTGGATGTAGGCGAGCCTCGACCAAGCAAAGGGGCGTGCCTGACTCCTCGATGACAGGCAGGTTTTCTCCCATTGCCAAAGGCCGACAGGTTGCCTTGGCAATGCTGGCGCAACGTTCATAGGTGCCGGCACAATGGGCAGGGATCAGTCAGCCCGTCAACTGCCTGTTTTGGCTACGTTTATTCCTTCTCGCCGGGTGTCGTTTGCATCACAATACACGTATGACAGTAGGTACCACGATCTCGGCCGCGGATTTTGCGCCGGCGACACGGACAGACGGCAACCTTGCATCGGCGCACGCGGCTGCGCAATTTTTTGCAGAAGCAGGAACATAGCTGCATCGCCCAAGTTAAATAGCGACGGCATTGGACCACGGACTCATTTTCGCATTTTCCAGGCTGCCAGAATGCTCCGGGGTTCTTTGATGCTCGAACGAATGGGCAGGACAATGTATCGCTGTCGGCGTTTGCTATCAGCCTTTGGTCTGGTGTTGTTGACGAGTGGCCTGTTCCCACAGGGCCAAGCCATGGCACAGGCGCCCTGCCCGGCCGACCACGATAAGCTGCTCGCCGCACTCAAGGCCAATGTGAAAGCAAGCGGCGGACCTGCCAACGGAGGCTTTGAGACCAATGAATGGGCCGCTGTCGTTGCTCGCGACGGCGCGGTGTGCGCGATCGCTTTCAGCGGTCCCACCGCCGATTCGCAATGGCCAGGCAGTCGCCTCGTCGCGGCGGAGAAGGCCAATACAGCCAATGGGCTCAGCCTGGCGCAAATGGCCCTATCGACGGCCAATCTCTACGCGGGGACGCAGCCGGGCGGGCCGCTTTTCGGCTTGCAGGAGACCAACCCGGTCAACCAGGCCGCAGCCTATGCGGGCGATCCCAAAACGTTTGGAAGTGCCAGCGATCCTCTCGTCGGCAAGCCAATCGGAGGCGTCGTCGTGTTTGGCGGCGGGCTTGCCCTCTATGACGGCAAGAGCATCGTCGGAGGCCTCGGGGTCTCAGGAGATTCCTCATGCGCCGATCACAATGTCGCCTGGCGTGTTCGCGCGGCGCTTGGCCTCGACAAGGTTCCCGCCGGGGTCAATCCCAATCGCAAGGACGCCATCGTCTACGATGTCGATCCCGGCGGCAAAAGCGCCTCGGGCTGGGGCCATCCGCTTTGTGCCGGCACCGAGGCTGACATCGCGGCGGAGCGCGGCGCCGGCGTGG
>NZ_RZRP01000883.1:0-2536 GCF_003997795.1 Mesorhizobium sp. M7A.F.Ca.US.005.03.2.1
GGCAAAAGCCTCTTCGACGTCGGCGCGCGAGTTCGCATGCATCTGCAGCATGCGGCCGATGCGCTCTTTCTTGCCCTTCACGGTGTTGTCGACCGAGATGCCCTTGGTGAGCCTGCCCGAATAGATGCGCGCAAAGGTCAGCGAACCGACGAACGGGTCGTTCATGATCTTGAAGGCGAGCATCGACAGCGGCTCGTTGTCGTCGGCATGACGCTCGATCTCGGCGTCGGTCTTGGCATCGACGCCCTTGATGGCGGGAACATCGGCCGGCGACGGCAGATATTCGACGACGGCGTCGAGCAGCGGCTGCACGCCCTTGTTCTTGAAGGCCGAGCCACAGAACATCGGGTAGAACTTGACCGCGATGGTGCCCTTGCGGATCAGCGCGCGAATCTCGTCATTCGACGGCATCTTGCCTTCGAGGTAATTCTCAAGCGCCGTCTCGTCCATTTCGACGGCAGCCTCGATCATCTTCTCGCGGTATTCTTCGGCACGAGCCTTGAGGTCGTCCGGGATCTCGACGATATCCCAGGCAGCGCCCAGCGTCTCGTCGCGCCAGACCAGCGCGTTCATCTCGACGAGGTCGACAACGCCCTTGAACTCGGTCTCGGCGCCAATCGGCAGCTGCATGACAACAGCATGCGCACCGAGGCGCGAGCCGATCATCTCGACCGAGCGATAGAAGTCGGCGCCGATCTTGTCCATCTTGTTGCAGAAGATCATGCGCGGAACGCGATACTTGTCGGCCTGGCGCCAGACAGTCTCGGTCTGCGGCTCAACACCGGCATTGGCATCGAGCAGCGCGATGGCGCCGTCGAGCACGCGCAGCGAACGCTCGACCTCGATGGTGAAGTCGACGTGGCCGGGGGTGTCGATGATGTTGAAGCGGTGCATCTTGCCGTCACGAGCCTTCCAGAAGGTCGTGGTCGCGGCGGACGTGATGGTGATGCCGCGCTCCTGCTCCTGCTCCATCCAATCCATGGTGGCAGCGCCGTCGTGGACTTCGCCGATCTTGTGCGACTTGCCCGTGTAGTAGAGGACGCGCTCGGTGGTCGTCGTCTTACCGGCGTCAATATGCGCCATGATACCGAAATTGCGGTAGTCTTCGATTTTGTATTCGCGGGCCATCGTAGCTGCCTCTCAGTCTCGTTCGCGCTTTACCAGCGGTAGTGCGCGAAAGCGCGGTTGGCTTCAGCCATCTTGTGGGTGTCTTCACGCTTCTTGACAGCGGTGCCGCGGTTGTTGGCCGCGTCCATCAGCTCGCCGGAGAGGCGGTCGACCATCGTGGTCTCGTTGCGGTTGCGGGCCGCAGCAATCAGCCAGCGAATGGCCAATGCCTGGCGGCGCTCGGGGCGCACGTCGACCGGAACCTGGTAGGTGGCGCCGCCGACACGGCGCGAACGCACTTCCACATGCGGCGCGACATTGTCGAGCGCCTGATGGAAGACGGTGACCGGCTCCTGCTTGGTCTTCGACTGAACCTGGTCGAGCGCGCCGTAGACGATGGTCTCGGCGACCGACTTCTTGCCGTCATACATGACGGCGTTCATGAACTTGGTGACGATCAGATCGCCGAACTTCGGGTCCGGATTGATCTCACGCTTTTCTGCACTGTGACGACGCGACATGGCTTTTGTCTCTCAATCTCATAGCCCGACGCACTCAAGGAGCGCCAAGGCCGGAAAATCTTACTTCGGACGCCCCTTACTTCGGGCGCTTGGCGCCGTACTTCGAACGGCGCTGCTTGCGGTTCTTCACACCCTGCGTGTCGAGCACGCCGCGGATGATGTGGTAGCGAACGCCCGGAAGATCCTTGACGCGGCCGCCGCGGATCATCACCACGGAGTGTTCCTGAAGGTTGTGGCCTTCGCCGGGGATGTACCCGATCACTTCAAAACCATTGGTCAGGCGGATCTTGGCCACCTTGCGCAGCGCCGAGTTCGGCTTCTTCGGCGTCGTTGTATAGACGCGCGTGCAGACGCCCCGCTTCTGCGGGTTCTGCTGCATGGCCGGGACCTTGTTGCGCTTCACCGGCGCAATGCGCGGCTTGCGGATCAGCTGGTTGACGGTAGGCATTAAACCCTCTTGTCTCTCAATTCCGTGTCTCGCCCGGTCAGGGCCGCTCAAAGCGTCATTTCCATACGCAAATTCGGGCCATAAACCGCGCCTCGCGGTCTTGCCCGAACAAAAGGCAGAGGAAGCGGAAGCCGCTTCGTGCACGCCGGAAATGTCTTTTCGCTCGTAAAACGAACCCTGTTTGAGGCAAACTCCAAAGCGTGTCGCTTCGGAAGGGAGAGCCTCACATCGGTTCTGACTGGGCGGCTTCTACCCGTAAGACCGCGGACCGTCAAGCCCGGAGCACCAAATATTGCGCGCCGACCAAGGCTTGGCAGCCATGCGAAAACCGCATGTAATTTTCTTTCGCATTTTTGCAAGAGCGAGGAAGAAAGTGACAAGCCTTCAGGCAAAGTGAATGGGTTTGCGCTGTTGCGCGGCCTTGCTTCATGCGAAAAGGCCGCATGAGCAGTCAAAACCC
>NZ_RZRP01000884.1:0-2534 GCF_003997795.1 Mesorhizobium sp. M7A.F.Ca.US.005.03.2.1
CCTATCTTTTTTGACCATCCTGTCGATTTCGGCGATCCGGAAATCGACGGCAAGAGCATTGCGGAGCTGATCAAGGGCAAGCCACGCTTCAGTCCTGTGGAGGGGCTCGACAAGTCGGTATGGGAAGGAAAGCACTGCGACGGTTGCCATGAATGGAACGAGGCCCGGCTGTGTGAACAGTCGAAAAATTTCGCCGCCAACGACGTGTCTGTCTTACGGCTTCAACATCCGCTTGGAACGCGCTTCAAGGTGGCGCTCGCAAAATGGGCGCAAGGTGGCTGTAAGTAAGCCAGGATGATGACGGCATCCATCGGTTTCTGCCGGGCGAATGCTCTAATCCGCATCCGCTGCTTGGCTCAGGGCCTCGATCTCAGCCATCTGGATGCCCATTTCGACAAATGCCGAAAGAACGGTGAACCGGTCAGCCAGTGCGACACGCGCCAGTCCGGCCAGAATCCCGGCATTGATTGCGTGGGCAGCTGGAAACGGCAGCAACGCCGGTGCCATCGTCGCGGCCCTGGCCGAACCATTGTCACGCCATCCCGCGGCCAGAGCAATCCAGCCGACCGGCGTTGTTGGCGGCGTCGCGCCGGCTGTGCTGAGCGCCGCCTGGTGGCGGAGACTGTCCGGTTCGCCCACCCAGTTGTGGACCAGCGGGAGCAACTGATGATCGGTCTCATCCAACAGGTCGGCCAGGTGGCTCAGGCATTCATGGGCCCACCAGACCGCGGCTCGCTCGGGAAGCAGGTAGGCACAAAATGTAACCGCTTCCTCGGGAACGCGCCCTGCGAGAAGGTCGCGGCAAAACTCGATCGAGCGCTGGTCGGTTGGAAGGCTCCTCATGTCCCGCGCAATAGCAGGACACGCCGCGAAAAGATCCCTTGCCGTTTTGAACCGGAGCCCATTGGCCATGACCGCCACGCTTTCATCGAGAAGCTTGGCCACTCAAGCCTTAGGCGCGGCGCGGGTCAAGTCTCAACCGGTGACGCGGCAACAACTGTCACGCCCCCGGCGATTGCAGACAGACAATTGCCTGCGAATTTGCTATGATCCCAACATCGAAAATCGGAATACTCAACCAGGAGGAGCCGCTATGCAGTGGAGCAGTTCAGCTTTTGTGTTGGCGGTCGTGCTTTTCTCGACCCACGCTTCCGCCGACCCCGTTCAGAAATCGGAAGACATCGTGAAGTTTTTTGCTGGTGCGGCCGATCTCGGCAAGTCCCGCGGGATTTGTGTTGGCTCCGCGGAGGAGTGCAAAAGCAAGTCTAATGACGCGTCGGCAGTGAAAACCGGCCTCGACATGCTGATCAATTTCGGCTTGGATTCGGCCGAACTTGACGCCACCGCGCGCGCTGAACTCGACGAGTTCGCCAAAGCCCTGAAGGACAACCGGCTGAGCACGTTCAGCTTCGTCGTCGAAGGCTATACCGATGCCACCGGCACGGTGCACCACAACGAAGGCCTGTCGCAACGACGAGCGAAATCGGTAGCCGCCTTCCTCACGGCCAGCGGCATCGAGCCTGATCGCATCAACGCGGTCGGCATGGGTGAAAAGAACCCGCGCAGTTCCAACCCATACGATCCGCTCAATCGCCGCGTGGAAATGCGGATAAAGACACAATAGCCACGCAAAGCTGCGCCGCAGCTTGGGATGGGGCGAAGATTGTTCTACCCGATGGAATTTGGACAGGGGTGAGCATCTGATAGAGCAGCGCGAGCGTGGTTCAAGGCGTATTCTGAATTGAGCTTATGACGGCGGTGACGGCCTGCTTGTATTTTTCAAACTCCGGTGACGTCTGGCGGACCTCCGTGGTCGTTGTCTGCTGGGCGGCGCCAGTGGCCATGCGGCCCAGCTTCTGGCCCATTTTCCTTTCGGCCCAGTCCACGACGTAGCTGGCGGTCTTGCCGGTGAGAAACGGGTTGGCCTGGATGACGGCCGACCCCAGCACGGCGCTCAGTTGCGCCGAACCTGTGGCCGACAGCACCTGGTGCGCGCCTTCCATTCCCAGGAAATGACAGAGATAGAGTCTGCCCGCCGTAATCTGGTGACCACGCTCCCGAAGATAGGCCTCGCCTTCGCGAGCCAGGTTGCGAACCATCTCACGCGAGATCGTGGCGTCGTAGCGCAGTGCGAGCAGGTCGGCTGTCGACAGCGTGCGCGCAAGTTCCGGGCGGTAGGTGTTCATCATCCTGATCCAGGTCTTGCTTATGAATTGCCCTGCACCGGTTGCTGAGGAATTTGGGTTCTTGGCGCGAGCGCTGCCGCCGCTTTCGACATGAACGATACGGTCGGTGAGCGTCTCGACCGCGGAATCGTCGGAAGCGACCGCGGTGACCGTGCCGAGTGGGTCGATCGCTGCGCCATTCTGGTAGAGTTCGAAATGCAGGTGGGGCCCGGTCGAAAGGCCGGTGGTGCCGATATAGCCGATCACATCGCCGGCTTTCACCCTGGTTCCGACACCGGTCCCGATTGCAAATCTCAGCATATGCGCATAGCGCGTCTCGCGCCCGTTTGGGTGCGAGATCTTCACCAG
>NZ_RZRP01000885.1:0-2526 GCF_003997795.1 Mesorhizobium sp. M7A.F.Ca.US.005.03.2.1
ATTGCATCCCGCCCGTTGGATCTCTTCGAGCACGGCGGCCGCGGCCGAAAGCGTCAAGCCCGACCCGCCATATTCCTCGGGGATCAGCGTCGCAAGGTAGCCGGCCTCGGTCAGCGCGTTGACGAAATCCACGGGGTAGGCGCGGTCGGCATCGAGCTTGCGCCAGTATTCGCCCGGAAATCGCTCGCAGAGTCGACGCACGGCGCCGCGGATGTCCTCGTTGTCAAAGTCCTTGAACATCAGGCGCTCCGCGCGGCATGAACCTGGGGACGCGCGTCACCTGCGGTTTCAAACAGACCCAGTGAGCGCACCGGACGGTTATCTGTAAGGCCAAGGATAGCGCCGATCAGGTCGTCGGCACGGGCTGGCGAAGTGCCGCCGGCGACGAGTTGCGTGCGCGCCTTCTGAGACAGCTCGGCTGCCGTCACCGGATTGTCGGGATCGCCCTTGGCGTCGTGTCGGGCGGCGGAAAGGCGCCTGCCGGAAGCCGTCTCGACGATCACCTCGGCGCCCCACGATTCCGGATAGGCGGCGTCGATCGACGGCGCCAGCTCGACCTTGACCTTCTTGCGTTCGCCGACCATCCGTTGCCGTGCATCGGCATCGAAGCTGGCCTGGTCGATGCGGCCGTCCGCAAGCGCTATCGCCACTGTGTGCTGCAGCGAGAATTTGGCACTGTATGGATCTTCGGGAGCCGGCCGGTCGCATACGTCGAGGGCAGCCCGGTAAGCCCCGACATGAACGCTTGCGATGGCTTCCCCGGCGATCTCGTCGTGCATGGCGATCGCGCCGTCGATCGCCGGATGGGTGTGTCTGCAGCACGGCCATGGCTTGATCGAGGTGTTGATCAGTTGCCAGGCCCGCTCAGGCCCTGCCGTGACAGCCTCCGGAATCGGGTCCGGGCACAGACCGGCGTAGAAGCCCCTCTGGCCTTCCAGGATGTTCTGCGCGCCGGTGAATCCTTCCTTGGCCAGGAACGAAGCGAGGACGCCTGACTCCGCCGCCCTGGCGGTGTGGAGATGCTTGCTCATGGCGCCTTCGGCAAGGAACTCCCAAAGACCCGATGACTGGGTGCCCGCATTCCCAAGCGCCCAAACGGTCCTGGTGTCGTCGAGGCCGAGGAGCTCGGCCACGGCAAACGCCGCCCCGAATGGCCCGCAGGTCGAGGTGTTGTGCCAGACCCGGTAATGCTTCTTACCGACGGACATGCCGACCCGGCAGCAAGCCTCGTATCCTGCAAGAACCGCGCGAAGAAACGCTTCACCGCCAAGATCGTGATCATGGGCTACCGCCCAGGCCGCAGGAATGACGACGCTGCCCGGATGGGTCACCGAGTCCCGGTGGAGGTCATCCATCTCCAAGATATGCGCTAGGCCGCCCAGGTAGAACGCCTTGCGGGGGGTATCGGCTTGCGCCAGCGGGGCGACCGCCATCAGCATGCGGGCGGGCTCGGTCGGCAACGCGCCAAGGGCGCAGGCGAGCGTATCCAGGACGAACAGCGATGCCCATTCCAGGTCGCGGTCGGTCACCGGTTTTTCGCGGATCAGCCGGGTCAGGTCGCGGGTCAAGCTCATGGTGCTGCACTTCCTATCCGTTTGGGACCCACTGTATCCGGAGGACCGAACTCCTGCCGCAAAGCCACGTCATGTTCGCCGAGTGAAGGCACACGGCCAAGCACGGGGCGCTTGCCATTGACGGTGACCGGCGGCGCAAACAGCTCGACTTGACCACCGGTGGTCTCCACCGGGACTTTGGTGGCACTGCGATGCACCGCCAGATCAGCCATGGTCGACACACGGCCATAGGCAATTCTGACGTGGTCGAGCAATTCGCATAATGCAGACATGGTGTAGGGGGCCAAGATCGCCTGCACGCATGCATCAAGCGGCTCGCGGTTTTTAATGCGACGCACGTTGCGTTCGAATCTCGGGTCCGTTGCAACCGACGGCTGGCCCAGGACACTGTCGCAGAAGACGACCCATTCGCGTTCGTTCTGGACGGCGATAAGGATTTCCCCATCACTCACCTGAAACAGCCCGTAGGGCGCGATCGAGGGGTGGGCGAGCCCGAGCCGCCGCGGCTCCTTGCCGCCGTAGTGGCGCGCCAGATATGGCACGTTCATGTATTCGGCGAGGGTGTCGAAAAGGGAAAGCTGCAGGTGAGCCCCTTCCCCGGTTCGACTGCGCATGATCAGGGCTTCGAGGATAGCGGCGTAGGCCCCCTGCCCCGTAGCGATATCGGAGATCGATATGCCGACCCGGGTAGGGCCAGAAGTTGCGGACCCAGTGACGCCCGCCAAGCCAGCTTCCGCCTGGATCAGCAGATCGTAGGCTTTCCGTTCGTGGTCGGGTGTTCCGGGTGCGTAGCCGCCGATGTCACAGACGATCAGCCTGGGGAACCGCCGTCTGAGGTCGGCGCTGCCGATGCCCAGCCTGTCGGTTGCGCCAGGCGCAAGGTTCTGGACGAACACGTCGGCGGTGCCGAGCATGGATTCGACCAGCGCAAGATCATCCGGCTGCTTCAGAT
>NZ_RZRP01000886.1:0-2522 GCF_003997795.1 Mesorhizobium sp. M7A.F.Ca.US.005.03.2.1
CCCCATGCCCCATCTTGCATCGATCGAGGATGCGGTTTACGCCCTCTGGCTGAAACGCATCGCACTGAAAGCGATGCGTTTCACTTTTGTTTGAAGCATGTCGTTGTCCCAAACCGCTGCGCACTTTGGGCGACATGCTACCCCGGAGCGTTCAAACCATGCTTGACATCAAATGGATTCGCGACAACCCGAAGGCCCTTGTCGAGGCGCTGGTGAAGCGCTCGTGGTCGGCTGACGAGGCGCAGTCCACGGTCGGCGGGCTGATCGCCTCGGACGAGGCGCGGCGCGAACACGTTACCGAGCTACAGACCAAGCAGGAGCGCCGCAATGCCGCGTCGAAGGAGATCGGCAACGCCATGCGTTCGGGCGATGCCGCCCTGGCCGAGACGCTGAAAGCCGAAGTCGGCGAGATCAAGGTCTTCATCCAGAACGGCGAGGCGCGCGAACGCGAGCTCGACAAGGCGCTGAACGATGCGCTGGCGGTGCTGCCCAACGTACCGTTCGACGACGTGCCTGTCGGCAAGGACGAGCACGACAATGTCGTCAAGCACATCGTCGGCAAGGTACCGACGCGGCCGAACTGGGTGAAGGAGCACTTTGAGATCGGCGAAGCGCTCGGCATGATGGATTTCGAGCGCGCGGCAAAGCTGTCGGGCTCGCGCTTTACGGTGCTGAAAAGCGGACTGGCGCGGATGGAGCGCGCGCTCGGCCAGTTCATGCTGGACCTGCATACGACCGAACACGGCTACGAAGAAGTGATCCCGCCGTTGATGGTCAAGGATAATGTTTTGTTCGGCACCAACCAATTGCCGAAGTTCGAGGAAGATCTGTTCTTCACGCCGCACGGGGAGGGCAGGCTTGGCCTGATCCCCACCGCCGAAGTCCCGCTCACCAACCTGGTGCGGGAAGAGATCACCGCGCATGAAAAACTGCCGCTGCGCTACACCGCGCTGACGCCGTGCTTCCGTTCGGAAGCGGGTTCGGCCGGGCGCGACACGCGCGGCATGCTGCGCCAGCATCAGTTCTACAAGGTCGAGCTGGTGTCGATCACCGATCAGGAATCGTCACTTGCCGAGCATGAGCGGATGACGCAATGCGCCGAGGAAGTGCTGAAACGGCTCGGCCTGCCGTTCCGCACCATGACGCTGTGCACCGGCGACATGGGTTTTGGCGCACGCAAGACCTATGACATCGAGGTCTGGCTGCCCGGCCAGAACGCCTATCGCGAAATCTCGTCCTGCTCGGTGTGCGGCGATTTCCAGGCACGCCGCATGGACGCCCGCTACAAGGACAAGGACGGCAAGGGCAACCGCTTCGTCCACACGCTCAACGGCTCGGGCACAGCCGTCGGCCGCGCGCTCATCGCCGTCATCGAAAACTACCAGAACGAGGATGGCAGCGTAACCATTCCTGAAGTGCTGCGGCCTTACATGGGCGGTCTGGAAAAGATCGAAGCGAAATAATGCGTATCCTCCTGACCAATGACGACGGCATTCATGCCGAGGGCCTGGCGTCGCTCGAACGCGTCGCACGTACGCTGTCCGACGATGTCTGGGTGGTGGCGCCCGAGCAGGACCAGTCCGGCTATGCGCATTCGCTGTCGATCTCGGAGCCGCTGCGGCTGCGCAAGATTGGCGAGAAGCATTTTGCCGTGCGCGGCACGCCGACCGATTGCGTCATCATGGGCGTCAAGAAGATCCTGCCTGGCGCACCCGACCTGATCCTGTCCGGCATCAATTCGGGCGCCAACATCGCCGACGATGTCACCTATTCCGGCACCGTCGCCGGCGCCATGGAGGGCGCGCTGCTCGGCATTCGCTCGATCGCGCTCAGCCAGGGGTACAGCTATGTCGGCGAAGATCGCGTCGTGCCCTACGAGACGACGGAGGCGCTGGCGCCGGCGCTGCTGAAGAAACTTGTCGCGACGCCATTGCCGGACGGCGTGCTGCTCAACGTCAATTTTCCCAACTGCACGCCCGAGGAAGTCGCAGGCACGGTGGTCACCTCGCAGGGCAAGCTCGTGCACTCCCTGTGGGTCGACGAGCGCCGTGACGGGCGCGGCCTGCCTTACTACTGGCTGCGTTTCGGCCGCGAGCCGGTCGAAGGCAAGCAAGGCACCGACCTCTACGCCTTGCGCAACCGGCTGGTGTCGGTGACGCCGCTGCAGCTCGACCTTACCGCCCATGAAATCCGTGACCAACTGAGCAAGGCGCTCGCATGAACCAGGGCCTCCCGATCGACGACCGCGAAGGTTTTGCCGCCTTTCTGCTGCGTCTGCGCGGCCGGGGGACTGTGCCGAAGGCGCTGATCGCGGCCTTCGAGGCGACGCCGCGGCGCGGCTTCCTGGCGGCCCAGTTCCATCAGATCGCCTGGTCGGACCGCATGCTGCCGATCGAATGCGGCGAGGCGATCGAAGGCGCCGACATGCAGGCGGCGGTGATCGCCGCACTCACCATCGAGCAGGGCAACCGCGTGCTCGAGATCGGCACCGGCTCGGGCTACACCTCGGTGGTGATGACCCG
>NZ_RZRP01000887.1:0-2519 GCF_003997795.1 Mesorhizobium sp. M7A.F.Ca.US.005.03.2.1
CCTTGAGATAGGGCCAGATTTCGAACTGCCACTGCTCGTCGGGGTGCTGGCATCGGCGGTGACCGGCGGCCTGTGGCCGGCTCTGTATGCTTGTTTCGTCAGCGCCCTTGCTTTCAATTATTTCTTCCTGGAGCCGCGCTATACGCTGACGATCAGGGATCCGGAGAGCATCGTCGCGCTTGGCGTCTTTCTCGTCGTTGCGGTCATTGCCAGCAATCTGACGGCGCGCGTGCAGCGCCAGGCGGTCGCCGCCCGCTCGCGGGCGCGGGCGACGGAGGATATCTACCTCTTTTCGAAGAAGCTCGCCGGCGCCGGGACGCTGGACGACGTCCTCTGGGCCACCGCCTTCCAGATCGCCTCGATGCTGAAGCTGCGCGTGGTGCTGCTTTTGCCGGAAGACGGGACGATCACCGTCAAGGCCGGCTATCCGCCTGATGACACGCTGGCCGAAGCCGACATCGCCGCCGCCCGCTGGGCCTGGGAGCACAATCGTGCCGCAGGTCGCGGCGCCGACACGCTTCCGGGTGCCAAGCGCCTCTATCTGCCCTTGCGGACCGGGCGCACGGCCATCGGCGTCGTCGGCCTCGACAACGACAAGCAGGGACCGTTGCTGACGCCCGAGCAGCAGCGGCTTCTCGACGCACTGGCCGACCAGGCGGCAGTCGCCATCGAGCGTATCCAACTGGTCGCCGACGTCGACCGGGCCAAGCTCGCCGCCGAGGCGGACAGGCTGCGCTCGGCGCTGCTCACCTCCATTTCCCATGATCTGAAGACGCCGCTCGCCGCCATCATGGGCGCCGCCGGCACGCTGCGGGATTTTTCAGCAGCACTTCCCGAACCGGATCGGGCCGAACTGCTGTCGACGGTGCTCGACGAATCCGAGCGGTTGAACCGCTTCATCGCCAATCTGCTCGACATGACCAAGATCGAGTCCGGCGCGATGGAGCCGAACTACGCCTTTCACTATGTCGGCGACATCGTCGGCTCCGCCCTGCAAAGGGCCAGGAAAATCATCGGCGAGCACAAGATCGAGACGGACATCCCCAGGGATTTGCCGATGTTGAAGGTCGACCCGGTGCTGTTCGAGCAAGCGTTGTTCAATCTTCTCGACAATGCGGCGAAATATGCCCCGGCCGGCTCGACGATCCGCGTCCAGGGCTGGACCGACAATGGCTCCGTCCTGCTGCAGATCATGGATGAAGGGCCGGGCATTCCTCCCGGCGATCTGGAACGGATTTTCGACACCTTCTACCGGGTGCGCAAGCGCGACCAGATCCGCGCCGGCACCGGGCTCGGCCTGTCGATCTGCCGCGGCTTCATAGAGGCGATGGGTGGCACGATCACGGCGGCAAACCGGACCGACGGTTCGGGCGCGGTCTTCACCATCAAAATGCCCAAGCCGGCAAATCCGCCCAACTTCGACGCTTCGAATACCGACGATGTGGGTGACCTGGCATGACAAACTCGAACGTCAGGATACTGGTCGTCGATGACGAGCCGCCGATCCGCAAGCTGCTGCGCGTCGGCCTCGGCAGCCAGGGCTACGCGATCAGCGAGGCGCCGAATGCCAGGGCGGCCATCGAGCTGATGGAGGCGGAGAAGCCGGACCTCGTCCTGCTCGACCTTGGCCTGCCCGGCATTAGCGGCCATGAGTTGCTGCGCAAATGGCGCGACGACGGCCTCGACATTCCGGTGGTCATCCTGTCCAGCCGGACCGACGAGGCCGGTATCGTCCAGGCCCTGGAGCTCGGCGCCGACGACTATGTCACCAAACCCTTCGGCATGAACGAACTGGTCGCACGCATCCGCGTGGCGCTCCGCCACAAGTTCCAGCAGCAGGGAGAGAAGCCGATTTTCCAGACCGGCGATCTCAGCGTCGATCTGGTCAAGCGCATCGTCAAGGTCGAGGGCAAGGAGGTAAAGCTGTCGCCGAAGGAATACGACATCCTGCGCATGCTGGTGCAGCACGCCGGCAAGGTGCTGACCCACCATTTCCTGTTGAAGCAGGTCTGGGGCGACTCGTCCGACGTGCAGTATCTCAGGGTCTATGTGCGCCAGCTCAGGCAGAAGATCGAGAAGAGCCCCGACCAGCCACGCTACATCACCACCGAGACCGGCGTCGGCTACCGCCTGCGCGAGGTCGAATGAGCGGGTTGGGCGCTTCTAGCCAGTAGCTTCCAGCTGCTGGCCAAGCGGCTTGGAAACCCGCAAGGCCGCGAGACAGCCGACAATGCCGAGCGGGACGAAGGCAAGAAACAGCCAGGACGCGACATTCGCCGCCGCGTCGTGGTTCAAACCTTGCGAAAAGCCGCTGGCATTGGCGACGATGCCGGCAAGGGCTGCACCCACGGCGTAGCCGATGCGCTGCATGGTCGGCACCGCCGCCGAGGCGATGGTCTGCTCGCTCTTCGGGGCGGAGGCGACGATGACGCGTGTCAGGAACGGCCAGGCGATGCCGAAGCCGCCGCCTTGCAACAGGGCACAGATCAGGATGAGCGGGATGGAGCCCAGGGGTATCG
>NZ_RZRP01000888.1:0-2519 GCF_003997795.1 Mesorhizobium sp. M7A.F.Ca.US.005.03.2.1
CTTCGCTTCTCCGGGTGCCGCCAACAAGGCCGGCATCGTCTGCATCTTCCAGGAACTGTCGCTTGTCCCCGAGCTAAGCGTTGCCGACAACATCGTCATTTCCGACCCGCCCAAACGCTTCGGCATGATCGACCGCAAGGCGCAGCGCCGCATCGCCGAAGAAGCACTTGCTCGTGCCGGCGCCGCCGACATCCACCCGCTGGCGCTGGTCAAGGACCTGCCATTGTCGCGCCGGCAGATGGTCGAGATCGCCAAGGCATTGGCACGCAAGCCGCGCATCCTTATCCTCGACGAGGCGACCTCCGCGCTGACTGCCGCGGATGTCTCGAAGATCTTCGCGGTGCTCAAGCGGCTGCGCTCGGAAGGGCTGGCGCTGCTTTACATCTCGCACCGCATGAACGAGATCGCCGAACTGGCGGATCAGTGCACGGTGTTCCGCAACGGCCGCAATGTCGCCAGCTATCCAGCCGGCTCGAAGAGTGACAATGAGGTGGTCGAACTGATGATCGGCCGCGAATACAGCCATATCTTTCCGCCCAAGCCGACGGCCGTGCCTGCCGCCGCGGCCCCCAGGCTCGAGGCCCGCAAGCTCTCATGGGCCGACCGGCTGCACGACATCTCGCTGACCGTCAGGGCAGGTGAGGTGGTCGGCCTTGGCGGCCTCGACGGCCAGGGCCAGCGCGAATTGCTGCTCGCCTTCTTCGGCGTGCTGCGCGGCCTCAGCGGCCAGATCCTGATCGACGGCAAGCCTGTGTCGATCACCAGTCCATCCGTTGCGCGCGACGACGGCATCGGCATGGCGCTCATTCCCGAGGACCGCAAGACCGAAGGTCTGATGCTGCCGATGACGGTGCGCGAGAACCTGTCCTTCGCCGCCCTCGACCGGTTGTCGAAAGCCGGCATCATCGACCGTGCCGCCGAGCAGCGGCTGATCGACGACATGGTCGGCCTTTTGGCGATCAAGACGGCGGGCCTCGACATTCCGGTCGGCGCGCTTTCGGGCGGCAACCAGCAGAAGGTGGTCATCGCCAAATGGCTGATGCGCCAGCCGCGCATCATCCTGCTCAACGATCCGACGCGCGGCATCGACGTCGGCACCAAACAGGAGCTGTACCAGCTGATGCGCAAACTGGCCGACGCGGGTGCGGCGATCCTGTTCTACTCGACCGACTATGACGAGCTGATCGGCTGCTGCGACCGTGTGCTGGTGCTCTACGACGGAGCGGTCAAGCGCGAGCTGGTCGGCGCCGAGATCACCGAGCGGGCGCTGATATCAAGCGCGCTCAACATCCATGGCGAGGACAGCCCGGTGGGCCTGGGAGTGGGCGCATGAAGGATTGGCGTTACTGGCTGGCCGAGCGGCGCGGAACGCTGCTGGCGTTCGGCATCTTCATCGTCATGTTCGTCATCTACACCTCGAACCATCCGGCCGGCTTCACCGCCAATGTGGTGCAGACGGCGGCCAACAAGGGCGTGCTGCTCGCCTTCGTCGCCATGGCGCAGACGCTGGTGGTGATCACCGCCGGCATCGACCTGTCCGTCGGCATGATTTTTCTCCTCACCAACTGCCTGGCTTCGTGGCTGGTGGTGGGAACGCCGATGCAGACGACGCTCGGCGTCATCGCCGTGCTGGCGGTGGGGCTGCTGTGCGGCGCCATCAACGGCGCCATCGTCATCTATGGCCGGCTGCAGCCGATTGTCGCCACCATTGCCACAGGCGCCGTCTATTACGGCATCGGCCTGTTGCTGCGGCCATTTCCGGGCGGCTCGGTCAATGAGGACCTGGCCGATGCGCTGACCGGCCGTGTGTTCGGCGTGGTGCCGGCAAGTCTCGTCGTGCTGCTGGCCATCGTGCTGGTGATCTGGGTGCCGTTCAGCCGCTCGGTGCTTGGCCGCGCCGCCTACGCGGCAGGCTCATCGGAGACGGCGGCCTACATGTCGGGTGTGCCGATCCGGCGCGGCAAGTTCGCCGCCTACACGCTGGCCGGCCTGCTGGCGGCGATCGGCGGACTGTTCCTGACCTTCTTCACCTATACGGGTGAGGCGGCCTATGCCAGCGGCAACTCCTACACGCTGTTTTCGATCGCCGCCGTGGTGCTCGGCGGCGTTTCGCTGTTCGGCGGCAAGGGCAGCGCCATCGGCGCCATCTTCGGCGCACTGGCTTTCCGCACGATCGGCGACTTGTTGTTCGTCTTCGATTTCGATCCGCTCTGGCAGCCGCTGTTCCAGGGCGTTATCCTGCTGGTCGCCGTCAGCCTCGGCGCCTTCGCCCTGTTTCGGGTCCGCAACCGGCTGGAGTGGTTCCTGTGAGCGAAACGACGCTTGGCGGCATTGCCGGCCGCATGCCCAGATTCATCCGCCGCGCCGATCCGGCGGTGCTGACGGCCTTTGCCTGCATCGTGCTTTTGCTGTTCTTCGGCAGCCTCTACTCCAGAAGCTTCCTGTCGCCTGAATATCTCCTGCAGCAACTCAAGGTGGCTTCATTCCTCGGTGTCATCGCGACAGGCATGATGCTGGTC